>DHNF01000111.1:0-5118 GCA_002409375.1 Ruminococcaceae bacterium UBA5423 | reverse complement strand
TTAATGAGAATCAGTATTATAATCCGAAAAGTCCCTGAAATCCTATAAATGAAACAGAAACCAATGAAGCTGCCACAAGAGTAATCGGAAGTCCTTTTAAGCCCTGCGGGATTTCTGCACTTTCAAGGCGTTCGCGAACTCCGGCGAACATTACCATTGCAAGCAAGAAACCGAGGCCTGCGCCAAACGCGTTGACAATTGATTGAGCAAACCCGTAGCCGCCGTCTATGTTGAGAATAGTAACGCCGAGAACGGCACAGTTTGTGGTGATAAGCGGCAGATATATGCCGAGCGACTTATATAATGGCGGTACATACCGTCTTAACGTAATTTCCACAAGTTGTACTAAAGCGGCAATTATTAAGATGAATACTATTGTTTGAAGATAGCCAAGATCGGCCGGAACAAGTAGTAAAGTGTAAATAGGCCAGGTTGCTGCTGTTGCCATAACCATAACGAATATAACAGCAATTGACATTCCGACTGCGGAATTTAGCTTTTTTGATACACCAAGGAAAGGGCAGATCCCTAAAAACTGTGACAATACAAAATTGTTGACCAAAAGGCCGCCTATCAAGATTGAGAACAAACCGGTATTATTCATGGCAGACAGCCTCCTGTTTTTGTGTATTGGACTGGTGGCATACAGATGCACTTGGACAGGCAGCACATACGGTTTCACTTAATTCACTGCGCGCAGAGTCTTTGTCAAGTTTGGCAGAAAGACGATTGGTAAGCCAAATCATAATGCCAAACACAAAGAAACCGCCGGCGGGCATTACGAAAATCGTGATTGGGTGCATAAGTCCACTTTCGGGCCATCCGAACAGTGTTCCGTTGCCAAGGAACTCACGAATGCCGCCCATGAGTATTAACGCGGCCGTAAATCCCGCGCCCATTCCCAAACCGTCTATTGCCGATAGGCCAACGCTGTTTTTGCTTGCAAATGCCTCGGCTCGGCCAAGGATAATGCAGTTGACGACAATCAAAGGCAAGTATATACCTAAAGCCTTGTCAATTGAGGGCAGATAAGCTTTTACAAGCATCTGCACTATTGTTGTAAACCCGGCTATGATAACGATAAACGCCGGCAGACGCACCTTTGACGGAATCACAAAACGCAGCAGTGATATTACAATATTGGAGCACACAAGCACAAAGGTTGCTGCAGCGCCCATACCCAGTCCGTTGATCGCTGCTGTAGAAACGGCAAGTGTTGGGCATGTTCCCAGAACGAGCCGAAGCACCGGGTTTTCTTGAACCAGTCCCCTTGTGAATGCTTGTTTATATTTATCAGGTACGTTCATCGTCCTGCACCTCCTTGATATAAGTGCTGTAATACTCAATAGCTTTATTGACACCGTCTGTTACACCCTTTGAGGTTTTGGTTGCCTGTGAAACACCGTCAATATCGGTGCCAAGCTCCAACTTTTTCGAGGAAGGTTTCCCCAAAAAGCGGTCAAACAAACCGGCATTTTTAATTTTATTAACATAACCGGCAGTTTCATTGTCACTTGTTACCGAAACGCCTGCAATGCTGCCATTTGCGGATATACCAGTCATAACAACAAGCCCTGAACTTTTGCCCGTTGAGGAAACAGAAAACACATACCCGACAACATCGCCACCCTTTATTGCTGCATAATATGTTACCTGGCTTTCGTTGTCACCGATAGTATGTTTTTCAAAGGAATCAGCATCAATTACTTGCTGCCTTGCTTTTGTTTCGGCCTGATCGGTTATTGCTGCAATAACCGGGGCTGTCAGTGCATTGGTTGCTGCTAATGCAGTGGTAACGCCACCGGCTATGACGGCGAGAATAATGGCAGAGATAACAATTTCTTTTATGTTTATATTATTTTTCACAAAACAGCCTCCGTTCCTCACCAAAAGGCAGCGGTCGCGTGGCGCGTTCTATTAGCGGCACCAGTATATTCATAATTAAAATTGCAAATGAAACTCCCTCTGGCAGCGAGCCGTAAAAACGAATTAAGACAGTAATCAGTCCGCAGCCTACGGCAAAGACTACCTTGCCTGCCGTGTTAATCGGCGATGTAGAGTAATCAGTCGCCATAAAAATGGCGCCGAGCATCAGACCGCCGGACAAAATGTGAACAAGCGGGTTTTGTCCAAGCAGCCAAGCCATTATAAATACGGTAGCTATGTAAACCACCGGAATAGTCGGCGATATAACACGGCGGGTTACCAGATAAATGCCCCCAAGAAGTAACGCCAGAACGCAGGTTTCGCCGAGACTTCCAGGTCTTATTCCGACAAACAATTCTTTAAGACTGTATTCAACTTCAGCACCCTGAGAAAGCATAGCCAGCGGAGTTGCTGAGGTTATGACATCTGCGCCTCCTTGTCCCTGCAGTGGTATCATCCATTTATTCATTGATTCGGGAAAACTTGCAAGCAGTACAATGCGTCCGAAAAGAGCGGGATTGACAAAGTTTTGCCCCAGTCCTCCGAACATCTGCTTTGCAACAACGATTGCGGCAGCGCCGCCTATTGCAGCCTGCCATAGTGGAATTGTAGCGGGAAGATTTAATGCAAGCAGCAGCCCGGTGACGGTGGCTGACAAGTCACCTACTGTATGCGGGCGCTTCAATACTATGCAGCTAAGGTATTCTGCGGCGAGGCAGGATGCCACACACACAATAATGACAGCGGCCGAACGCCAGCCAAACAGCAGCATCGACGCCGCAGCAGCAGGAGACAAAGCAATAAGCACATCCAGCATGACTCCACGCGTTGTCATCCCGCAGTGAAGATGCGGTGACGACGATATTACCAAGGGGTTATCCATTTTCCCAGTCACTCCTTTATCACATGCCAACACAGGGTTAAAAATCATTATTTGATGGCAGCAGGTTTGGCGGCTGCACGCACTTCGTTTTTTGCCATTCGCATGGTTTGAACTATTTGTCGTGAAGCGGGGCAGGAGAAAGAGCAGCAGCCGCATTCCATACAGGTCATAACGCCGAGCTTGTCCAGCGTTTCGATGTCCTTATTTTTATATGCAGACTCGATTGACACAGGGATAAGTTTCATTGGGCATGCAGCAACACAACGGCCGCAGCGTATGCATGTCGATGGGGGAGAAATTTTCACATCATCTTCGGAAAACGCAAGTATTGCGTTGTTGTGCTTGAGAATCGGCAGCTTATCGTCCATCAATGCCAAGCCCATCATAGGTCCGCCCATCAGCATTTTTCGCGTCTTATATCGTGTTCCCCCGCAAAAGGCAATAACATCGTGTATAGGGGTGCCGATAATTACGCGTACATTTTTGGGATATGCGATTGCCGAACCGTCCACAGTCAGACGCTTGTCAACAAGTGGCATCCCCGTTTTAAGATAACGCGAAAGAAATGCTATTGATGTAACATTCATCACAATGCAGCCCACATCGGCGGGCAGCTTTCCAGGCGGTACGCGCCGGCCGGTACAGGCCTGTATCAGCACCTTTTCGGCACCCTGGGGGTAGCGTGCCGGCAATGCCTTGACAATTACCTCATGGCCGGAGCGTGACACGCCGGCAGCAATATGTTTAAGTTCTTTTATTGCCTTTGGCTTGTTGCGCTCCACCGCGATAATGACACGCTTGGTATCGAGAAATTCCATTACAGTTAAAACTCCGGATACAATGTCCCACGAATTCTCCATGCATTCGCGGTAGTCGGCTGTTATGTACGGTTCACATTCAGCGGCGTTTATTATAACGGTATCAATCACATCAAAATTTGTGGGATTAAGCTTTATATGTGTCGGAAACCCGGCGCCCCCAAGACCTACAAGACCTGATGTTCGCACGGCTTTTACGAAGTCTTGAAAGCTTTCTACTACCGGAGGTGTTACGCTTTCGTGTATGCTCTGTAGACCGTCTGATTCAATTACAACGGCGGCTGTTTTAATACCACCCGGAAGCAGCAGTTCGGTCATTGCCGTAACTTTTCCGGATACTCCGCTGTGTATCGGTGCCGAAACAGCCATGTCACTGTCTCCCACAATTTGACCGACCTTGACAGTGTCGCCTACCTTTACAACAGGTATGCATGGCGCACCCAAATGCTGAGACATAGCGAGTATGATTTTTTCCGGAGGTGGCATAATAACTGTTTCGCAATCGGCGGTGTTCTTAAGATGAGGTGCATGCACTCCACCGCGTATCTGCTTTCGCAGCCATTGCTTGATTGTCATAATATCATGCCTTTCTATGCTGTGATTATATTTATATAAATCAATAAATGTAATAATAAGAAAATACGACCTGCATGACAGGCAATAGCACCCAGCGTGTTCTACCTAATGCAAGGTCGCTGTTGCTTTATTATGTATAGTATTATTATACTTACATCGTATTTAATGATATAATATTTTATGTTAAAATACAAGAGGAAAGCCTCTCCTGTAAAAATTGAGTTTGAAAGGTTGTTTTTTATGGATTTTACATTTCATATGCCGGTGCGTGTAATTAGCGGCGAGGGTTGTGTGCGCCAAAATGGCGAACTTTTGCGTTCACTGGGCAGGCATTGCTTAATAATGACCGGTAAAAATTCTGCAAGACAAAGCGGTGCACTTGAAGACATTATGCAAACGCTTGATAGGCAAGGGGTTGAATTTACAATATATCCAAAAATCACAGCTAACCCTCTTTTGTCGTCATGCTGCGAGGCTGCTGAGGCAGCACGATTATGCGGTGCAGATTTTGTTATCGGTATCGGCGGCGGTTCTGTAATGGATGCTGCCAAGGCGTCGGCATGGCTTGCTTCTAACGATACTTCTGCCGGAGAACAACTGATGCAGGGCAGGCTGCGCCACGCTCCTTTGCCGCTTGTTTTGGTTGGTACAACGGCCGGAACAGGGAGTGAAGTAAGTGCGGTTGCCGTTATCACAATGGATAAAGACGGGCGCAAGCGCAGCATTACTCATCAAAATTGTTATGCAAGAATTGCATTTGCCGACCCCATCTACACACATAGTGCCACGCGAGCAACGACCATATCGACGGCGCTGGACGCTTTTTGTCATGCTGCCGAGGGCTGGTTTTGTCCGCAATGCGGGGATGTCATTACGGCAATGGGTGAAAAGGCGCTTTTAATGTTAATAGATGGG
>DHNF01000116.1:14921-26077 GCA_002409375.1 Ruminococcaceae bacterium UBA5423 | reverse complement strand
CCCGTGAAGAGTTTGCCAAATCAAAGCCTGAATGGTTTGCGCTTGTGAATGGGCGAAGGGATCCTTATACCACAACGGATACTTATTGGCAATATTGTTATACAAATCATGATCTTGCCCGCGAAACAGCAAAGCGAATCATCAATATTTTTGACAATGATCCAAATCTAACACAGTATTCGATTGCCGCAAACGACGGTTGGGATGAAAACTGGTGTGAATGTTCCAAATGCACAAGCTTGGGCAGTGACAGCGATGAGCTGCTGTATTTTGCAAATAATGTCGCTAAGGAAGTTGCAAAAAAATATCCCGATAAAAAGCTCACCTTGCTAAGCTATCACACCACTTTTTTGCCTCCGGTAAGCGGTATAAAAGCCGAACCCAATGTTGAAATGATGTTTTGCAGAGAAACAAGCATGACTGTTCCGCTTGATTTGGGGTTAAAAATCCCCACAGGTTTTAATTCTATAACAAGAGTTACTTACACACAATCATGGAAAGACAATTTTAAAGAGTATATCAGCAAAGCCAACCTTAAAAATATCGCAATCTGGGAATGGCATTGCATTGCAGCAGACCGTGCTGTATGGGCAAAGGTACCCTGGGTACAGGGTAATGTTTCAACCCGGAATCAAAAGCTTTGGAAACAAAACGGCACTTCTTATATTTTTTATGATCAAGGTCCAAGCGCTACCTATAACGAAACCGAAAAGAGCTTTGAGGTTCGTTGGCCGTTATGGTATGTTTCTGCAAAAGGAATGTGGGATGCAAGTCTTACAGGCGAACAAATACTTGCCGATGCATGCAATAAACTGTTTGGAAATGCATCTAAGGAAATGCTTGCTTATTATAAAGCGTTGGCAGACAGCAGTGAACAATGCCGCTCGAGCAAAAGTATTGCATGGGTGCCGCCAAATCCAAGTGAGGTATACACAACAACACGAATTAAGGTAATTGACAATGCTGTTGCAGCAGTTAAGAAGAAGCTGAGTTCAGTAAGCCCGGTACAAAAACAAAGAATAGAAAATCAAATTGAATACTGGCAAAATGCCAAACTTTTGATATTCACTAACTGACAATAATACTGTTATTTCAGTGAAAAACAAGAAAATGCACACCGTTTGCGGCAGGATTGCCACAGAATGGTGTGCATTCGTTTTCTATTAAAGGGGATGCGATAGGTGGGAATTACTTTACATTATACATACCTTTGCTGTTCATATATTGAAAAATTGATTCCCCGTGCTTTTGCTCTTCTTTTTGAATATGGTTCAAAACATCGCGAACGCGAGTATCCCTGCACTCAAAAATAGAAGTGTCATATGCTCCGGAAACATATTTTTCGGTCATCAGCATATCGTTGCATAAATCTGCATCTGATTTACTACTTGCACTCGTGTTAAAGCCTGTCGTAGCGGTGTTTGTCCCTGCATTTTGCCCCGCACCCTGGTTTTGCTGTTGCTGCTGCTGTTGTTGGTTGGATTGAGGCAACGAACCGCTTAGCAGTTGGTTAATGCTGTTAAGATGTTCTCTTTCTTGCTGAGCATTTGCATTAAATATTTGCTTTAGCTGGTTGTCGCCTGCTTGATTTGCATAATTTGTATATTTATCGATACAAATTTGTTCATGACTTTTTTGATCCTCTAACAACATTCTCTCTTTTTGAGATAAGCTAATATCCATTTTTCCACCTCCGATAGATATTCTGTGCTTTAAATATCTATTTATTACAGGCAGATTATAAAATTTTATTTTTTAAGATACTGCTCCAAATTGTCACTGTATAGCATATTTAAGTCAGGCAAAATCCAAACTGCTTCTGTGCCGCTTATGCTGTCTATCAGCTCTTTGCCCTGTTCATACGGCATGCACATCACTGCGGTAGAAAGTGCATCTGCAAGTCCAGAATCGTCACTTACAACAGTGACCGATTTAAAGTATGCGGATGGCATCAGCGTTTCGGGATCGATTATGTGGTGATATTGTTTGCCGTTTACAGTATAATATCTTTGGTAAATGCCGCTTGTAACAACCGACTTGTCCTTTAACTGCAGTGTTGGCATTTCATCTTTGCCGTCATTGTCCGGGTTTTCTATACCAATATTCCACAAATTATCGCCCGGCTTTGCTCCTGTTGCACATACATTGCCGCCTACACTAATCAAAACAGATGTGTATTTGCGCGAAGCAATTTCTTTTACCACACGCTGAGCTGCAAACCCTTTTGCAACAGCGCCCACATCAAGGCTCATCTCGGGGTCAGCTAAGTATACTGTAGAATTTTTTTCGTCAATTATTAATTTGTTTATGTCTGTATGTGATGCTGCTTTACGCAGGCTTTCTAAATCAGGCAATTTTGCATTTTGCGGGTCATTAATTCCGTCTTCGCGGTAATTATGCCATATTTTCAAAACAGAACCTAATGCTATATTGCATTTTCCCTGTGTTTGTGTATATGCTTTTTTTGAAAACAGTAACAAGTCAATTATTTTTTTATCAACCTTAACCGGGCTTATGCCTGCATTGTCGTTAATTGTTTTAACATTATTTATACCGTGATAATCGTGATATATGTCATAAAGCTTATGATATTCATTTAATATGTCAAAAACAAATTCGGACAACTCTGTGAACTCAGATTTATTATTTGAATATGCAATAATTTTTGTTACAGTATCAAAAACCTGCAAAGATTCAGCTTCATAGCGTCTTTTGCCATCTGCGCATGACGAAAATATTAAAATAATCAGTATTGCCAATATTTTTTTCATATTACCCTCTGTACTATCATAATCGGTAAAGCGCCCTTGTCCTGCTCTGGCAGAACAAGGGCATTATACTTATTTTGCGTTTTGTGATGCTTTTTTTATAACGTCCTTAAAGTCCCCTATAGTTATTGTTACCGATGATTTTAAATCGTTTTCGGTGGGATTTCCTCCGTCATTAACTGCAATTCCATCGACTTCATTTGCCGACTTGCCAATGACATATTCAGCAAAGGCATTGGCCTGCTCATACCACTCTTTGCCGATACCCGACGCACCTTTCATGCCATATTCATCGCCACGCTCGTTTTTAGTTTTTGGACTAATGTTAATATCGGTTGTAATTACACCGGACCTATCAAAGTTCACTTCGCTCTGGGAAGCGTCCAAGGCACAGCTTGTAATTTTGCCGTTGGCACCAGTTGTCATGGCAGCATAGGTAGAGTATATCTGCGCAAGACCGTCATCATCGCCGGCATCATCAGACTTTGCAATGCTTGTTACAATGCCAAGCCCCAATTTGTCAGAGCCTTTTGCCCCCATGTTTTTTGCGTTATTGACCGCCTTTCTGACGCCTTCAATAAAGTCGCCTATTGCTATGGTGACAGTGGATTTTAAATCGGCGTCAGTTGGGTGCCGGCCTTCGTCAACTGCAATTCCTTCGATATCGTCCACAGTTTTACCGGCAGCATATTCGGCAAAAGCCGCCGCCTGCTCATACCACTCTTTGCCAATACCTGAATTGCCTTTCATATTATAATCTTCTTTAAGCTCGTTTTTGGTTTTAAAAACGGTATTAAGCGGCGTTGTAATCCTGCCTTCGTCCGAAAAGTTAATCTTGGTCTGGGCGGCATCAATCGCGCATTTAACTATTTTGCCGTCATTGTCAACTGTAACAGCCACAACAGTAGAATTCGCTTCGGCAACGCCTGTGCCATCTTCAGCATTTTTTGATTTATTAAGCGTTGTAATAATTGCAAGTCCGGTTTTTACAGATTCATCGTCTTCCTTTTCCTTAGGGCTGCATCCAACAAAAAAAGCGGTAGTAATCAAAGCTGCCAATACAACTGCCAAATATTTTTTCAAAATTTTCCCTCCAATACAACTATTTATCGCAAACCGAGCTTGTCTAAAGCCGGTAAGACAACCCTTAATAGTGTCGCGGTGGCGACACCCGCAATCACTCCGAAAACCATTAAAACGGGCAAGTAAGGCAAAAAAAGCAAATTTGTATAAATCAAGGACACCGCCGACAGTTGACCCAAATTGTGAAAAATTGAACCTGTGATACTGATAATAAGATAAGAAATTTTATCTTTAAAGATAATAAGAAACACGAACATTACTAATATTGAACTAAGGCCGCCGCAAAAGCTTATTATCGAGGCTATATATCCCCTTGTAATAAAAATAAACATTGACTTTAAAAGCGCCAATAAAAGAGCGTCCTTTAAACCGAGAAAAAAAAGTGCATACATGATAATGATATTTGACAAACCAAGCTTTACGCCCGGTGCGGGCATTGGCAAATGGATAGCATCCTCAACCAGAGACAATATGATAGCTGCGGCAAAAAGAAGCCCCATTAAAGCCATTCGTACAATATTCAGTTTTTTATGGTTTTGTGGCTTATCCATTAATATTTTGCCTTTCTTAAGTTAATTAATATTGTAATCATTTGCCAATCACTATGTCTAAATCATCAGGGCTGTCACCTTTTTTTCTTACAATCTTTACAATAATTTCGTTGGGCAGACATGCAGCGCTCTCGCCCGCCATATTGAGCTTGCCCGATCGAACACATATTTTGTCCCGACAGTCTGATTTTTCAAAACGAATACTGCCATCAGCGTATATATGAAACAACACATTAGGTTTTTGCGGTATAGAAAATGTTATGTCCCTTGTATCATTTAAATTAATCGTCTTGACAAGCTCAGATTTATAATAAATTTCTGCCACAACGGGTGATGCTGATATATATAATCTGTTAATTCCCCAAAAAATCAAGCTGGACAGCAGAATGATTGTGATTATGAGTATGTCATTTTTTTTAAAAAACTTCATTTTTCCTCCAGCCTTTAAGCACTATATAAGTCGGCTTATAAACACAACAAAACTGTTTGCGGCCATGATAATAACATAGTTTTTGACCGAATATATAAAGGTGGTTGTTTTGTCTTGGGTTTTAAAAAAGCGGTTAATGTTTTTCTGAACCGGAAATATTGTGAGTAATGACAAAAGGCAAATTGGTGAAAGAATTTTTAATATTACCATGATAATAACCGACAGATACGAGATGTAATATAATGCGGCAAACAAATAAAGTGATTTTGTTCCGATATAATAGGGCAGTGTGTACCGTTTTACAGCAATGTCCTTTTTTAAGTCACAGATGTTGTTTGCAAGCATAATATTTGCGGTTGTGCAAAAAGGCGACACCGCCAGCAGCAAGACGGTAATAATCGGGAATATTTGAAGTGAAATATTAATTGTCTCGGCACTCAAATAAAGACTCAAGTATGTTCCGCTTGGCATATTTATATACAGCAGAATAAAGGGTATAAGTACACCATAAAAAAATCCCGAAAAAACCTCACCTAAAGGCTGCCTTGAAATCGGTACAGGGCCGTAGGTGTAAAGCACACCGCAAAGGAAACATAATGCGCCGAGCAGCAGCACAACAACATCCGTAACAGCCGCAAGATAAATGCCGAGCGCGGCACTTGAAATAAACAGAACAATAATAATGATAAAAGCGTTTTTTCGCTTAAATTGAAGTATTTGGTCGTTTGTTTTGGTATCGATATAGTTGTTTATTGCCGTGGTTGTCAAATCAAACAAAAACATGGAGGCAAAGAAAACGATCGTTTTTAAGGTGTAAATTTTTTGCCCTATTGAAAATAAGTAAGCCAATGCAAATAAAAAAGCAAAAACACTGGTGATTTTAGTTTTTATTTCAACATAGCTTAAAAACCGTTTAATCAAGTGATACCTCCCTATGGGCCCATAACTGTTTATTTAAGACCTTTATGTGCTTTGTCAAGTATGCCTTTCAGAGTTTCTTTTTTATAGCTATCTTCATTTAAGCGGTCAATAATATCAAATGCCTTTTGATAATATTTTTTTGAAACGGATTTTGTGTATTCGAGCCCCCCGCACTTTAAAACAGCAAGCCTAATTTCATCTTTTGTTATTTTACCGGATTTCGCTTTGGACTTTAATTTTGGTTCAGATTTAAAAGCATAAATCAGCGGCAGTGTTATTACACCCTGCTCAAAATCGGAAAGCACTGTTTTTCTCGCTTTTTCCTGTGATGCTTCATAATCTATGCAATCATCAGAAAGCTGAAATATCATGCCAACATAATGACCAAGCCGTGAATACTTTCCGATCTCGTTTTTCGGTATGTCACATAAAACAGCACCTGCATAAAAAGCAGCTTCAAAAAGTGCCGCCGTCTTGCCAGAAATAATTCTAAGATAGCTGCGTGTTGTAAGGTCGTAATTTTTGTGGTTAATATTTTGCATCAATTCGCCAAGGCAAATTCTGCTCATATAATTTGTAAGCAGTATCTCCACACGGTCACGATTAACGGTGATTTCAGCGGCAATCTGGAGTGATAAGCAAAAAAGATAATCTCCGCATATCACCGCCGGCTGCTTGCCGAATTTTTTTTGTAAAGTTATGCTGCCGCGCCGCGTTTTGGCGTTGTCAATCACATCGTCATGCACAAGTGTCGCAAGGTGCAAAAGTTCAATTGCAATTGCAAGCCTTATCGCATCCTTTGGTATATGTCCTTGATTGTTCATCGAACAGGCCAGCAACGACTTTGCCCGTATCATTTTGCCGCCGGTGGCTGATAGGTGCTGCGTTAAGCTGCGCACTATGGATGGCGAGGACAAAAGTGTACTGCTAAGCCCTTCCTTCACCTTATTAAAACCCGAGCTTAATGATACAAATTCCTTGTTTGTTGTTGTATTATTAATCATTGTAAACATATAGCTTCCTTACAAACGGGAGTCTTTTCCACCTGACTTTAATAAAAGGCATAACATAATAATCAAGCCCAAAAATTCTGCCCGAGCCAATAAGCAACGCAATAGCAGCGAATATCATCCAGAAAGTGCCGAGGAAAAGACCGGTTGTGCACACGAACATAATTTGCAAAACGAGAGAAAATGTTGTTGACAAAGTTGTGAACAGGCCGCAAATCAGTGATAGGCCTATCAGTATTTCGGCGGTCACAATAAATATTTGCATAAACATTTGCATTGTATTGTTTGGTAAAACAACTTTGTCAATAAACCAGTTGAGTAAAGGAACATCAATTTTGAACGCCAAGTCTCCTAAGGTTGATTCTGCAAGCTCTTTTCCGCTTACAAACAGCATTCTGAAAATCCCTAAAAAATCAAAATCAAAAAGTACCTGCCCGGCTGCTTCGATCGTACCGCTTGCTGCACCTGTTGCTGAAGTAACTCCATCTGCTGCCGGCGTTGCGCCACTGGAGGCATCCGAGGCACCTTTTACTATTGTATCATACCATGACGCCGCCCCGCTGAAAAACCCTTTTAGCATTGGAGATTTAAGCCAGCCGCCTGCTATTTTCATAATGCCTTCAAACAGCCAAACGGCACCAAGCCACAAACGCAACGGTACAAGTAGAAAACTTGGAGTTTTGTTGGAAAAATGGCCCCCCACAAAACTGCGGTTATTGCGTATTGTAAAAAACTCGTGCTTTAAATAACTAAATACTTTATTCCAACCTAACACCTGAATGAAATAAACAATGTTTATAAAATGTTTTGTAAACATTGCAAAAAACGACGGCAAGCTGAACTTTCGCTTTGCGGTTCCGACCAGCGCAGTACCGTAACGACTGCCGACACTGACCATAATGCCGTGAAATTTTGGCCTGTATTCTTTCATTTCACCGCTGCCCAAAACGGCACACTCAATATTGTGTGCCGCCACGGCAGCACTTTGCTCACAATTTTCGACTACCTGCGGGACAGTATGATTTTCGCCCGTAGGTACATAGTATATGTTGTCTCCGACAATAAAAACACTTTCATCGCTAAGCGATCTTAAGTATTTATCAGTTTCAAGCCTGTACCTTTGAGCCGATGGCAGCTTTTTTGATGCCTCGGAGGTTATATGCGCACTTTGAGTACCTGCAGCCCAAATAACTGTTTTTGTCTCAATTCTTTTAACAGTATCGTCATCATCGCTTTTTATTTCAATATGGTTTTTGTTTACGTTAGCCACATTTGTTTTTAACAAGAGCTTAACGCCCATTTTGTTAAGGCGTTTTTCAACTTTTGCCGACTGCTTTTCAGTCAATGCCGGTATTACACGAGGCAAAAGATCGGCAATATAAATCGACACAAGCTCCCTGTCAATCTCAAATTTTTCGCACAGAATTGGAATATATTCGGCAAGCTCTCCGGCCATTTCGGTACCTGTAAATCCGGCACCCGCAACAAAAAAGCACAGCAGTCTTTTCTTTTCCTCAATTTCAGTTTGAAGTGAAGCTTTTCTAAAGCAATCATGAATATGGTCTCTTAAAATAATCGCGTCTTCATACGACCACAGCTTAAAAGAATATTCATCTGCGCCGGGAACATCAAAAAATTTAGGGCGCGAGCCGGCTGCCAGAACAAGGTAATCATATTCATAATTATTATTTAGACCGACTGCACTCTTTTTATCAAAATCTATTTCTTGTATGGTATCAAGCTTAATGATTACTTTTCTGCCTGCAAAAATTCTTTTAAGGCTCAGTTTTATGCTGTCCTCATCAACACGATTTGCCGCAACCTCATGCAACTCGGTCAGCATGGTGTGAAACGGGTTTTTGTCAACAATTGTTATTTCAATATCGCTGTGTTTCTTAAGCTTTTTAGCAAGCTTTTTTGCCGTTAATACACCGGAATAACCGGCGCCGACAATCAGAATTCTTTTTTTCATTACAAATCCCCTTTGTGCGACTCAGACTGATTCCCATTAAAAAAATAGAACCGCTCTTGCAAAGCAAAAAAATTCCTGTAAAGCTATCTCTATGTTATTAATAAGAAACAGTATCAAAAGAATTTTGACAGATTATAGTATTAAAATGATTATACTTTGGGTATCAGTCCATGTCAAGGATAATATATAGATAATTTAAATATTAAAATGATGCGTAGAACTTCACCGGTTTGTGGTATAATAAATCAGTATTATACATACAGCTACACATAGGAGAGTGTGCCGCATGAAACTGCAAATTATACCTTTGAACGGTCAGAACAGGCGTCATAAGCGCCAGGCGATCGGTCTTTTGGTTGAAAACCCGAATATGTGGCCGGCAACAGAAATTGCCCGTGCTGTTATTAACACGCTTTTGGCACCAAACCGTGTGTGTCTTTGTGCGGTTGATGCATATGACAATGTAATAGGTATTGTTGGTGGACTTCCCGACTATGACGGTTTTGTTTGGGAAATGCACCCGCTTGTAGTCAAAAAAACTCATCAGGGTCATGGGATTGGTCGTCGATTGGTACGGGCACTTGAAAGAGAAGCGGGCACCCGTGGTGCACTAACTGTAATTCTCGGCGCCGACGATATTGATAGTGCAACAAGCCTTTCTGATGTTAATCTTTATGATAATACCGGCGGCAGAATTGCCAACATGACATGTCGCAAGCGGCATGCATTTAAATTTTATAAAAAGTGCGGGTATCGTATAATCGGCGTTATACCGGATGCAAACGGACCCGGCAAACCAGATATTCTCATGGGCAAGCGAATACCGAAAAGGCGCCAGCTTGCAACACTGACTCCTGTTGAGGGCGGCAAAAATGCAAAGCCATAAATTAAAGCCGCCCGGCTTTAATTTATGGCTATAAAATTATTTCAAAACAGCTTTCATTATACCATCGGTGAGATAAGGGTATCATCTACGACATTAATGTCTTTTTCGGTATTGTTTTAAAACTAATAAAACAAGGCACAAAATGGCGGTTGCCGCTGATGTAAGAATACCTGCCGCAAGCCCTTTTTGGCGGTAATGCAACTTGAACATGTGCTCACCACTGGTGACCGGTATTGCGATAAAAGCGTTTTCGGCTGCTATAGGTGTAACTTTATGTCCGTCAATTTCAGCTGACCAGCCGCCGTCAGCAGGAATTGAGGTAAACAGAGCTCCGTTTCGGGGGGCGTTAAATTTGCCCGAAACCACAGGGTTGCCCCACAAAGTTTTTGATACAGTGACCGCCTTTGGTGCGCTTTTTCGAAGCGTGCTTATGAGTTGGTCAAACTCTTCGGTGTTGAAAGATGCAGCGCAAAGCCCCGAATACCATCGCGTATTACCGGATACTGACAGTGACACCACCGCATCTCCCTGTGGCAAAAAGCCTAATTCGATTACGCCGCGGATAAGACGCTCGTTCTGAAAATTAAGCCGCTCTCCATTGAGGTATACTGCGGTGAATTCAGGGATATTGTTATCAAAATAAATAAGCACATGCTGGGCGCGGGGGTTTGATATCGTAAATTTGAGAGTGGAGGATGTGTCCGCAACAACTTGGTTGCGTGTTCGAGTTTTTTTAATCTCGCCGCCATCAATTGAGTCAGTGACCACTAAGGGTGTATAATAAGTTCGTTGAATTTTATCAAAAGAATTTAAAAACTGGTTAAGGCAATCAAACGGTGAGCCGCCAGTTTTCATATCTAAAATTGCGCCATCGGCAAAAAAGGTTAGTGGCAGCGAATTTATATTTTTCCAAAGCTTTAAGCCGTTTGCATCTAAACCGGTGTCGATATAACCCGAACGGCGTTCATATTCGCTAAAAACATAACGAACACCAAGAATAGAATCCAATGCCGAAGTCGAGCCGTAATAACGAAAGATTTTGTTTTGCGACAAGCACATCATACCACATTTTTTTAAAAATCTGAATGTGTCACGCCGTGAAAACGAACTGTAATGACTTATTGCATTATATCCCGATGACATACCGTCGTTTGCGTTTCTTGCCCGAGAATTTTCCACTCTGAAAAACTCATCGCTTTTAAGGTCGGTGTCCTCGGCGCCGGCCTTTTTAAGCGCATTTTTTAGTTTGTTGCCCTGTTTATAATAAGAAGCATAAGTCGAGCGTTTTTCAAAATGCATTTCCTTATCAAGATTGCGCAAAGATGCAAGAGTATTACCCGTAAGCTCCACCGCGACGCACAATGCAATCAACACCATGGCAGCTGAGCGTAACCACAGTCTGCGCCGTGACAATAATATTATTAAAACAGCATATACAAAAAGTGCTAAAAGTGTTATCCACAGGCTTCCGGTCATTGTGTTGCATACATCGGGAAAGAGCCATTCGGGCAGCTTTGCAGACACAACAAGCACCA
>DHNF01000116.1:0-14771 GCA_002409375.1 Ruminococcaceae bacterium UBA5423 | reverse complement strand
GCACCGCAGCCAAGACAAACCCCCCGATAATGCGTTTTGGCTTTAATGTGTGGCTGAGTGATACCGCACGTGCTGCAAAAACAAGCAGTGTAAAAATAAATACAAAGCTGTAACGCGCAGGAAACCATACAGGATTTTCGGCGGCATGCCAAAAATAGTCGAGCAGGCTAAACAGCATGCTCACAAGCAAAAAGCCCAAAAATACTATGCACGCAGTTTTTTCACGGCGTGGAATTTCCCGGTGCATAAGCCATACCGGTAAAAGTCCCAAAGTCAATACGCCGCAGTATATAAAGGGTGTGCCATAATCTGTTATTGAGTCATAGGCGCCATATGTCAGCTTGCCAAGAAGTGTTAGCGGATCGGTCATAAAACCGACAAAAATCCAATCGGACGCCCCGGTGCCCTGACTGTCAATTAACGCAAAAGCTGTGGGCAATGTTAAAAACGCTGTCAATCCAGCCGCCAAGGCAGCAGCAAGAAAAAACCGCCCAAAAACAACGAGATTGCGTTTGAATTGATATGATCGTATCCAAACGATGCAAACAAGTGAAAGCAGGCTGAACAGTCCTACCATGAAAGCGGTATAAAAGTTTGAAAAAAAAGTGATTGCCAAAACAATTGTGAGTGTGGAAATTTTGTTTGTATTTACTGTGTGTATCATGGCAAGGATGACAAGCGGCAGCAGCACAACTGCATCAAGCCACATTACGTTAAAGCAGTAGACAACCGGATAAGCGGACAGTGCGTAGAGCGATGCAAATATAATATTTGTAAGGCCGTTCATCTTTAGTGCTTTTCGCATGAATATCGAAAATGTAAGCCCGGCCGATGCGATTTTTGCAGATATAATTAAAAGGACGGATTCAGTTATTGCGGCGCGTGGCAATATAAACATCAGCAGAGTAAAAGGACTTGCAAGATAATAGGCAAACAGCCCGACAAAATTCATGCCGAGCCCTGTTTTCCATGTGTAAAGCAAACCCTCTCCACCAACCACGGCATCATACAGCGCGGCGTGATACTCGATATATTGTTGCCCCATATCGGTTATCAAAATTGATTTCTCGCCAAACGGATATATACCGAACAATATAAGTGCAATTGCCCAAATTGCTGCCGGCACTGCAAAAGCGGCAAAAAATTCAAGTCCCGAAAATAAGCGTTTCACTTTTTTAAAATTGTTTCAATCAAATTAAGCTCTTGGTCGGTGAAATCGATGTTTTTAACCGTGCCAAGATTTTCTTCAAGCTGGACAACACTTGAAGCGCCTATTAATGCAGATGTTGCAAAGCCTCTGCGAAGCACCCATGCCAGTGCCATTTGAGCCAATGTTTGCCCACGGTCGCTCGCTATTTTTGTAAGATTACAGATTTTAGTTATAAGTTTTTCTGTAATATCTTTTTTTGATAAAAATGAATTTCGGTCAGCCCGTGACCCGGCAGGGATACCGTTAAGGTAACGAGTGGTCAATAACCCCTGCGCCAAAGGCGAATATACTATGCTGCCCATACCAAGCTTGTTTAAAGTGTCAAACAAACCGTCACTTTCGACCCGCCTGTCCAACATGTTATAGCGCGGCTGATATATCAGACACCGCACGCCAAGCTCGCGCAGTATTTCTACTGCTTTTAGCGTCTGCTCGGCATTATAATTGGATATGCCAACATAAAGAGCCTTGCCCGATCGCACAGCTGATTCAAGCGCGCCCATGGTTTCTTCAAGTGGCGTATTTGGGTCAAAACGGTGCGAGTAGAAGATATCGACATAATCAAGTTTCATGCGGCGCAGGCTTTGATCGAGTGATGCCAGCAAATATTTACAGCTGCCGAAATCACCGTAAGGGCCCGGCCACATTGTGTATCCGGCTTTGGTGGATATGACGAGCTCATCACGATAAGGACGCAAATCACTTTCGAGCACGCGCCCCAGGGTTTGCTCTGCCGTGCCGGGATCAGGTCCATAATTGTTTGCCAAGTCAAAATGAGTTATTCCCAAATCAAATGCACGCAAAAGTATTGAACGCGAATTTTCAAAGTCATTAACACTGCCAAAGTTTTGCCACAGTCCTAAAGATATCGCAGGCAAATGCAGCCCGCTTTGTCCCACGCGGCGGTATATGGTTTGTTCATATCGGTTGCAAGCGGCGCAGTAAGACATATTTCATTCACTCCAAATGGTATTTTTATACGATTATAGCATGTTCTATTGTCAATTTCATCTTATTTTTAGCCGGATTTGTCTTTTTTATTGCATTATACTATCCAAAGTCTAAACAAAAAATTTGTTAGCATAGCATGTTGTCGCAATACATATATATAAAGGAGCGCTAAAAATGCGTTTCATACTATTCTCAGTATAAGAATTAGACAGGATTGGCGAGAAATAGACCGACAAGATGTCTTCGGTTTAATCTGAGAATAGTATCAATATTTATGTTTGAGGTGTGAAATACATGGTGATTTATACAGTAAGACAGGGTGACAGCCTGTATTCTATTGCTCAACGATACGGTGTGCCTATGCAAATGTTAATTGATGATAATCGGCTTGCTAATCCTGAACAGCTTGTGGTCGGACAAACAATAGTTATTGTTACCGACAGCATCACCCACACGGTTGCACCGGGCGAGTCTTTATTCTCAATTGCACGCCGTTATGGAGTAACGGTTGCCACTATACTTGAAGCTAATCCCGACATCACAAATCCGGCTGTTATTTATCCGGGACAATCAATTATTATTCCGGTGCCTGACAGAAAAATTGGAAACATTGATGTTAACGGGTATGCTTTTCCTAATATATCAACCACCGTACTAAATGATACGCTGCCCCATCTAACATACATAAGCCCGTTTAGCTATCAGGTGCGTGCTAACGGAAGTCTTGTAACTATAAATGACGACGCGATTATCAGTGCTGCACGCGCACAGAATGTTGCTCCTTTAATGGTAATTACAAATATTCTTGAGGGCGGCAGCTTTGACAGTGATCTTGCAAGCACTATACTAAATTCCCAGCAGGTACAAAACACAGTGCTTAACAATGTAGTACAAACACTTGAATCCAAAAACTATTATGGGCTTGATATTGATTTTGAATATATATACAGCAGTGACAGGGAGGCGTATAATCAATTTGTGCAAAGAACAGTTGACAGGCTGCGTCCATTGGGCTATACAGTGACAACTGCGCTTGCACCCAAAACCAGGGCAGATCAGCCCGGGCTGCTGTATGAAGCACATGATTATGCGTTTCACGGCGCTACGGTTGACCATGTCATCTTAATGACATATGAATGGGGTTATACATACAGTCCTGCCCAAGCAGTGGCGCCGCTTAACCGAGTTGAAGAGGTGCTGCGGTATGCCGTTACCGACATTCCGAGCGAAAAAATACTGATGGGCATCCCGAATTATGGCTATGATTGGACTCTTCCCTTTGTTCAAGGCTCGGCAGCCCGCACAATTTCGCATACGGCAGCAGTCAATCTTGCTGCGCGTGAAGGTGCAGAAATTATGTTTGACGAAGAAGCTCAAAGTCCGTATTTTAATTATTTTGACGACCAGGGTAGGGAACACGAGGTTTGGTTTGAGGATGCACGCAGCATCGAGGCCAAATTGCTGCTTGTGGACAAATATAATCTCGGCGGAGTCAGCTACTGGACTGTAAACAGCTTTTTCCCGCAAAATTGGTTGGTGTTAGAGTCGATTTATAATGTGAATAAGGTATTGTAAAAAATGCAATTAAACGGAACGCTGAGGACAGCGTTCCCTACAGGTTGTGAATATGGGTTAATACTTAATATTTGTACGAAAAAGCGGAGCCAGCTATCAAAAGTCAATAGTAAAAATCAAATAATTAGACTATAGGGACATAAGGCTTTTTGTCTCTAAGAATCGCGAAGAGAAACGATGAATAGGCATCGTTTCTCTTTTTTAGACAGGTTGTTTATACAACGTCAAAGTGTAATATATTTCATTTACGCTGTATTCCTCGTAAGGCCACATTTCATATTCAGAATCGGTTAATATCTCATTTACCTTTTGAATAAGCAGTTCCCTGTTGTTTACAAAAAGCCTGGCCCCTGCAAACGAGCTTTTTGCGAAACGCATATCCACTGAAGTTTCGCCGTTTTTAATTGCCCGGGCTATTACATTTGCAATGTCGTCGCGGCGCACCGTATTGATCTGCCTACCTGTTTTGCGATAATAATTTTCTTTGGTTGCAGTGCAGGTGTCAACTCCAATATTATCGTCTGCTATTGTATGTGAAAGCAGAATTTCGGCAGTTGATAGATTAAAGTATGAATGGTGTGTGCGGTCAGAGCTGTCGTTCCAAGTGACATCCAGATGATAATTATGCCCATTTATCGTGACAAGGTTCCACATATGTGCGGCACCATTATAATCAAATCCGTTGACAAGGGTGCACTCCACGCCATTATCATTAAGCAAAAGCTGCATTGCGCGTGAGTAACCCTCACAAACCGCCCGCCCTTCAACAAGTGCGCCATATGCGGTAAACGCCGTGGGATACAATGCCGCGGGATCGTCCGATTGAGCGGCGCCGGCCTCGTAGCTGCATATCTCGGCAAGCTTATCATGCAAATAAAGCTCAATTTCAAATTGGTCAGACGGCTGAGCGGTAGCTATGTTTTTTTTGATATGTGTTACAACACTTTTAAGCCGCCCTGCTGCTACAAGGCGCTGCTGTGCACTCATTGTATAAACAAGGCAAAACACATTATAATAATCGTTGTTGCCTGAACGATATCCCTCATAGCTGTATGTGTTTCCTATATGAAAAAACTGGGGATTATCCCACAAAAACGCGGTATAAAGTAGCTTTGCGTCTTCACGGTTGTCAAGAGGCTTTGAAAGCTCAATACGAATACCCGTATATTCCCGCTGGGTGCCTATAGTGCTGTCCGATATTGTAATAGTGCTGTCATTGTCAAAACCGTCGGCTACGGCAGCATATATTTCACCATAACCGCTTTTGAGGGTTGATGGCAAACGCTGATAGCACCATTTCTCACTATATTCGGATAAATAGTCGTTAGACGGGCCATCTTGGCTTTGTGAGGAATTCCCTACTTCAGGAAATATAAGTGAGCAGCCTGAAAGCACTGTTAAAAACGCCAGTAATACAAGTATGGATTTTTTCAACGGCTTGCTCCTTTCGGTTGTGCAGATCTTTATCAATTATAAGATGACTGGAGCATCTCTTTAATATTTTCGGGTGTATAATACCGTATAGAGTCCCCGCTTCCCTCGTATTTGCCAGGCAGAGTTAAATCTGTACATATACTGCCGTCGTTTCGCTGGGCAAGAAAAGCCAGCCCTTCTTTGGCGTTTCTGTAATGGGAAACAAGGATATCGGTTTTAAGGGCAAGATTGACGATAGTCCCAAAATCGTTATCAGCCAGTGTTTGCCTGGAGGGTTTCATATATTGGTTTATTAATGCTGCTGCAATTTGAGCCTGTACAGCGGAGCGCTGTATGCGTCCACCGTGCCACGCCGGATACCGCAGCACATCAATCACTTGGGACGCGCTGAGTGTGCGCCGTCCTCCGCTTATATGGGTAGACAGATTATCTCCACTGTATTCAAGATTTTCGTTCAGTGTTATAACTAAATCGGATTCAAGGTGTTCTATTAAACTGCCGATTTTTTCATAAGTGATAACCAGATAATTGTCAAATACAATGTCAGTTAAAGAGCTAAAAGCGTCCCTTGCTGCCTGCGCTCCGTGTTCGTCGTACAGCTTGTAAAGCCGTATTTCGTTAAGCTTGTAATCAACGATAGTGTCGCGGGGGATTGCCAAAGCGCGTATCTTGGATTTGGCCGGATCAAATCGCAAAGAAACAAACCCCTGTGCAGTGCCGTTGTCAACCATCACAATCAAAAGGTTGTTAGCGTCATTGTTATCAAATTGAACTGTATCAGATAAATCTGAAGAAATCGAAGATTCAGCAGAGCGCCGTTCCTGGTTTATTTTTATCACAGCCCAAAGGCATATACCGCCGAATACAATAAGAAACACAACAAACGCCAGCAAAAAAACAACAACATTATTCGTACGCTTTCTTGCTTGGATGCTTTTATTTTTTTTGCTAAGCATTTTCATGTTTCCTTTCTTAAAAAGTTATTATCATAATCAGTATAACAAATATGTTGACATAATATCAATAACATTTCTGTAATTTTCTAATACAGAAATGTAACTTTTAAATAATATATTTAATATTAATTCACCGTAAAGCAAATAAAAGCTCTTGCCCTGTATTAAAAAAGTATGTATACTGTAATTTGGTTGGGTAATCTAAAGTTTTGTCGAATATGATCAAGGTTTATTGTAACAAATCTTTATAAATATTATTATGAAAAACTTCCATTGCCTTGACCTGAAAAATATGGTATGATACAATGAAAGTAGGTTGAACCATGGGCATCGTTACTGTTATAACTTCGGGAAAAGGCGGAGCGGGCAAGTCCACAGTGGCGGCTGGTCTTGGTTTTGCCCTTGCTAAAATGGGGCGTAAAGTTGTCCTGATGGACGGAGATGCCGGATTGCGCAGCCTTGATTTAATGCTGGGTATCACCGAGCGCATGGTGTTTGATATGTCGGATATATTTGAGGGTAATTGCGAGCCTATACGAGCTGTATACGCATCATCAATTTGCGAAAATGTATCTGTTGTTCCCGCACCGGCAAGCCTTGATAAAATGTGTTGCCCCGACGATATGCGCAGGTTATGCGGCGGGTTTGCACGCTATTATGACCATGTCCTTGTCGATTGTCCTGCCGGAATAGGCAGCGGGTTTGCGTGCGCGATTGCCGGTGCAAATCGCGCTTTGGTTGTCTCTACACCCGACATGATTTGCGCCCGGGATGCGCAGATTGTCGCAGCACTGCTCGAAAACAACAATATACCCGCAAGGCTGGTTATTAACCGATTGCGACCGGCTGCAGTGATGTCGGGTAGAATGCCCGATATTGATGAAATAATTGATATTGCCGGCATTCAGCTCATCGGTGTTTTGCCCGAGGACGAGCAGGTTACTATTGCAAATGCCAACGGGCGCCCCCTTCCCGACAGCTCTGATGCCGCCATGTGTTTTTCCAATATTGCTTGCCGTTATCTTGGAAAGCATGTACCTCTTGCACGGCTGGATAAAATGATTTAGATTACATAAACACCTGTATTAATATGGGTAGTTATTAAGGAGTGTAATATATGAATATTGCTTTAATTGCACATGATGCCAAAAAAGAGCTTATGGTTCAGTTTTGTATTGCTTATTGCGGGGTTCTAAGCCGACATAACCTTTGTGCAACCGGCACAACAGGGAAGATGGTTGCCGAGGCCACAGGTCTTAATATTACGCGGTATTTGAGCGGTTCGCAAGGCGGAGACCAACAAATAGCGTCGCGCATTTCATATAACGAGATTGATTTGCTGTTGTTTTTCCGTGATCCTATGACCGTGAAACCAAACGAGCCCAACGATACCGATATGTTCCGGCTCTGTGATATGCATAACATTCCGGTCGCCACAAATATTGCGACGGCCGAGGTTCTTATTCATGGCCTTGAGCGGGGCGATTTGGACTGGCGCGATATTGTCAATCCAACATTTAAGTAAAAGCCTAAACTTTAAGGCGCGCAAAGGCGCGCCTTTTTTATGATATGATACAATAAAGTAAAGTCGGACTTTTGGTTTGCGGCTTAGATTGAAAGGCCTGATGTGATTATGGCGTTGGTTACAAAAGCTATACGGGGAACGCAGGATGTGTTGCCCCAAGAAAGTTATAAATGGCAGCACATTGAACAAACGGCCCTTGCGATAGCACGCGATTTCGGGTTTCGTGAAATGCGCACACCGGTGTTTGAGCACACCAATCTGTTTAGCCGTTCGGTGGGCGAAACAACCGATGTGGTTCAAAAGGAAATGTACACATTTAACGATAAAGGCGGTCGTTCGGTGACGCTGCGCCCCG
The DNA here is from genome assembly GCA_002409375.1 of Ruminococcaceae bacterium UBA5423. Classification (GTDB taxonomy): domain Bacteria; phylum Bacillota; class Clostridia; order Oscillospirales; family Acutalibacteraceae; genus Avimonas. Next base: position 6,765 of record DHNF01000116.1, on the reverse strand, counting down.
AGGGTACGGCCGGTATGGCACGTGCACTGCTGGAGCACGGTTTGCACAATGATGCGTTGCCTATTAAGGTTTCGTATATAACCTCCTGCTACCGATATGAAAAGCCACAAGCAGGCCGGTTGCGGGAATTCCACCAGTTTGGCGTGGAATGCTTTGGAGCCGCATCTCCACAATCCGACGCCGAGGTTATTTCGCTTGCACAGCTTATTTTGCTTGAGCTTGGCGTGACAGGCGTTGAACTGCATATCAACTCGATAGGCTGTCCCGATTGCCGTGCACAATACCACAAGGCTTTGCATGCGTATTTTAGTGCAAAGAACGATGAGCTTTGCCAAACATGCAAAGACCGGCTTGAGCGCAACCCAATGCGCATTCTTGACTGTAAATCACCGGTTTGCTCTGCAGTATCCGGTGGAGCCCCTGTTGTGTTGGATTATATATGCCACGATTGCCGGACGCATTTTGACGGTGTAAAGTCTTGTCTTGACTTGGCCGGTATTGAATATAAGATCGACACACAAATAGTGCGCGGCCTTGATTATTATACACGCACTGTGTTTGAGTTTGTGTCGGATGCGCTCGGAGCTCAGGCGGTGGTTTGCGGCGGCGGGCGTTATGACGGATTGATTAGCGAGCTTGGTGGCCCCTTTTTGCCCTCGCTTGGCTTTGGCATGGGGCTCGAGCGCCTTTTGATAATAATGGAAGCAAAGGGTGTAAAATTTCCGCAATCGCCGCTATGTGAGGTTTATTTTGCGACAATAGGTGAGCGAGCAGTTCGGCATTGTTTTGCATTGGCTGCCCGCTTGCGTGAGGGCGGCATTTCGGTTGAGTATGATTTGGCAGGCCGCAGTCTTAAAGCTCAGATGAAGTATGCCGATAAAATTGGAGCGCATTATACGATAGTAGTTGGCGACAATGAACTCGAAACAGGCATTGCAAAGCTTAAGGATATGCAGTCGGGCGAGCAAGCAGACATTGCTTTAGACGACAGCCTATATACTACGCTGTATAATAAATCCCTTGACCGGCAGCTTGCCGGCGTGGCAGATTTATTACAGGCAAGCCAAGAATAAAGGGGATATATTGAATGTCGGATACTCTTAAAGGATTTAAACGAAGCGACTATTGCGGTACGCTTGACAGCAGTGATGTGGGGCGGCAAGTCGCTGTATGCGGCTGGGTGCAACGCCAGCGTGATTTGGGTCAATTAATATTCGTGGATTTAAGAGACCGCACGGGCATAGTACAGCTTGCTTTTGATGATTCCACCGATAGTGAAATCTTTGACCGTGCGGCGGGAGTGCGCAGTGAATTTGTGTTGGCAGCCAAAGGCGTGGTTCGTGCGCGCTCGTCAATAAACCGCGAATTACCAACGGGCGAGGTTGAAATTGCGGTGAGCGAACTGCGTATTTTAAATACAGCCCAGACACCCCCGTTTGAAATAAATGCAAACATCACAACATCTGAGGCGATTAGACTTAAATACCGTTATCTCGATTTGCGCCGCCCGGATTTGCAGCACAATATGTTAATGCGCCACCGCATTGCAAAGGCAACACGCGACTATTTCGACGCGCAGGGATTTATAGAATTAGAAACACCAATGCTCATTAAATCAACGCCCGAGGGCGCGCGCGATTTTCTTGTTCCGTCACGAATACACCGTGGCAGGTTTTATGCACTGCCCCAATCTCCTCAGCTTTACAAGCAATTATCCATGGTGGCAGGGTTTGACCGTTATATGCAGATTGCGCGTTGTTTTCGGGATGAAGATTTGCGAGCCGACAGACAACCTGAATTTACACAAATAGATTTGGAAATGTCATTTGTAGATGTTGAAGATGTGCTTGAAATTGGCGAAGGGTTTCTTTCCACAGTGTTTCGTGAGGTGCTTGGTGTTGAACTTTCACTGCCATTGCCAAGACTAACTTATACCAATGCCATGGAAAGATATGGCTCGGACAAGCCCGATACACGATTTGGTATGGAACTTATAGATTTGACCGACATTGTAAAAGACTGTGGGTTTGGAGTGTTTGCCGATGCAGCCGGCAAGGGCGGAACAGTGCGCTGCATTACTGTTGAAAATGCCGCCTCTATAATAACTCGAAAAGAAATTGACAGACTTACCGAAATGGTACGGGGCATTGGTGCCAAGGGACTTGCGTGGGTTAGACTTAATCCGGACGGTATTGCTTCATCATTTAGCAAATTTTTAAGTGAAGATGAAATGAATGCATTGCTTGAGCGGGCAAAAGCAAGCAAAGGCGATGTGGTGCTTATAATAGCGGACAGACGAAAAAAGCGTGTTTTAACGACTCTGGGTGCACTTCGTCTTGAGATTGCAGACAAGCTAAAGATTAAGCGTGATGGCTATAATCCTGTTTGGATAACAGATTTTCCTTATTTTGAATGGGATGAAGAGCAACAGCAGTATGTTGCTATGCACCATCCGTTTACTGCACCCCTTGACGAATGTGTGCAACACCTTGAAAGCTCGCCCGAAAAGGTGTTTGCAAAAGCATATGATTTGGTGCTTAACGGCATTGAATTAGCCAGTGGTTCAATACGAATCACCGATTCTGAATTGCAGCAAAGCATGTTTAAAGCACTTGGTCTTTCAGAGTCAGAGATAGACGAAAAGTTTGGATTTTTGATTGATGCATTTAAATACGGCGCTCCGCCCCACGGCGGAATGGCACTCGGGCTTGACCGTTTGGTTATGCAAATGCTTGGTACTTCGACACTTCGCGATGTTGTAGCGTTTCCAAAGGTTCAAAATATGTCCGAGTTAATGACCGAATGCCCCGCCGAGGTTGACAGTGTGCAGCTTAACGATATTGGCATAGCAGTAATAGAATAAAATAAATTTAGGGGCCGGCACAAAAAATGAGTGCCGGCCCCTAAATTTTATACGGCGCGATGGGGACATCCCGCCGTAGGGTTGATTTTATCCTTTTGCTTTACCTTTTAAGCCGCCCAATGCAGTGCTGGACAATATATTTGTATCATAGGTATATGTGATTGCCTGGCGTTCGCGCTGGCGCTTAAACGCCAGTTCTATCATTTTATCCAGCAATGAAGAAAAGCTCATGCCCGCCGCTTCCCAGAGATAAAATGATAGAGAGCCGGGTATAGTGTTTATTTCGTTGACATAAAGGTCGCCTGTTTCCTTGTCATTTAAAAAGTCAATGCGTGCAACGCCCGAACAACCAAGGGCATTAAATGTTTTGACAGCAAGCTTGCGCACGCGTGATTCAAGCTCGGGCGGGATTTCGGCGGGAAGCCGCCGTTTAAGGCTACCCATACCACTTTTTTCAAGACCTGCATCGCCCGAGCTGCTGAGGTATTTGTCGCTGTAATCCAAAATGTTGTTTGTTGATACCGGCTCCTCGCATACCGATGATACTGCATTGTCAGCATCGCCAAGAACAGCGCAATTAATCTCGCGCAGGTTTTGAACGGCAGGCTCGACAAGTGCACGCGATGAAAAGCTCAGTGCCGTATCTATTGCCGCTTTTAGCTCCAATCTGTCACGGACAAGAGATATTCCGATTGATGAACCAAGGTTCACCGGTTTAATTATTGCAGGATAATCGAATTCTTTTTCGATTTTTTTAAGTGTATCCTCCTCATTTGCCGCATATTGGCGAGAGGTAAAAGTCAATGCGTCAAGCACGGGTAGACCATTTTGTTTTAGCACCGCCTTCATTGCGTATTTGTCCATGCCAAGAGCCGAAGACAGCACATCACAGCCTGTGTACGGTACACCTAACATTTCCAAGAATCCCATTAGCGTTCCGTCCTCGGCATTTGTGCCGTGAACGACAGGCATCGCAACATCAAATTCAGCTATAATATTGTTGCCCAACTTTTTTGCAGGATATCGCATCAGCGCGACTCTGCCATTTTGTGGTACAAGAATGACACGCACAGCTTTTTTAAGATTTGAGTCCATGTCCTTGTAGCTTTCGATGTCGCACATGTGCTCGCCGGTGTAAAAAATATTGTCTTTTGAAATATATATCGGTAATGGTTCGTATTTTGAGCTATCGAGTGCCGAGCACGCCTGTATTCCTGAAATTATGGACACTTCATGCTCAACACTTTGCCCGCCGAAAAAAACTGCTACGGTTATTTTCATAACATCATCCTCCTAAAAATTGTCGGGAAGATCGTTTTCTAAAAGCACGATTCGTTTACCCTCATTCGGCAAATCATTCACTGCTTTAAGTGCATCTTCAAGAGTGGTAGAAACAATTAGCCGTTCGGGCTGAAATCCGGCAGCAAGCAAACCTTCACGCAATGGTGGTGCCTGCTTTTCCCCAACAAGTATTGCATAATCGCAGCATGACGCTGCGTAAAAGCCGAGTTCACGGTTAAGCTCGTGTTGCCTCTGTCCCAGTTCAACCATACCGGGGGTTACCAAAACCCGTTGTCCCTCAAAGCTGCGCAACACATCAAGTGCACAGCGAAATCCCTGTGGGTTAGAATTGTATGAATCATCAATAAATCCATTGGGCAGCAATTGAAGTCTGTGCTCAACCGGTTTTAAACGCTTTATCGGCACAACAAGTTCTTCAAGAGGTATGCCGAGAGTGTGTGCCACTGCGATGCAGCCCAATATGTTTTGAATATTGTGAGCACCCAGCAGACGCGTATTAAAATGCCGCATTTCACCGCTTGGCGCCTTTACTGTAAAAGAGCTGCCGTCATTGTTTACCGTTATTCCAAACGCGGTATAATTTGTTTTCTTACTATTTATGCCATATGTCGTAACAGGCTTGGTTACCGTATGATTATTGATATAATTGTTGTCGGTGTTTAAAAACAGCATGCCGTCATCGGGTATTGCGTCGGCCAATTCAAATTTTGTAGCGATTATATTTTCAATTGTTTTAAAGGTTTCAAGATGCTGTTCGCCTATTGAGGTTATAATACCATAACGCGGGTGAGTTAATTCACAAATATCACTTATGTCGCCACTGGATTTGGCACCCATTTCCACTATTAAAATTTCGTGGGTGGGGCGAAGTTGTTCGCGTATTGTTCGCACAACGCCCATTGTGGTGTTGTAGCTCTCAGGAGTCATAAGAACATTGTATTTGACTGATAACAGTGCATAAAGAAAATTCTTTGTGCTTGTTTTGCCGTAACTACCCGTAATACCGATAACGGTAAGCCGCGGCATGCTTGCAATTATGCGACGCGCATCATTTATATATCTTTTAGCAATAAACTTTTCTATCGGGCGGTTAATAAAGTTGGTAAGTAACGTTACAAGCGGCGTCAATGCGGCCCATAAAAACAAAAAACCAAGTCCCAGCCTCACCATGCCGGTAAAATAAACCGCCGCATAAACGGTGATTAAAAGCAGCGCATGGGTGAGGAGCAGCCGCATAACGCGGTGTGTGAACACCAAAGGCTTTTTAGCCTTTTTTGGTTTATTTAAATATCCGTGTATTAACAAAAGCAGTGCACATGCAATTCTTTCTTTCCAGCCGCTTTTTTGCAGTAAAAAACAGGCAACCGCTATCATAGACAGCAGCAGCCAACCCATCTTATCGGCAATTGCGCCTCTGTTTTCCTTAATCCAGCGCATATACCGTCGATTTCGGTAGGAGTTAAGCTGCAGCATGTGAATGTAGTGTAGTGATAACAGCGTGCAGTCGGCAGCAAATGCAATAAACAGTATAAGAGTGGTGACTCCGTTTAACATGGGTGGTCTCCTTGATCAAAAAAGTATTGGCAAAAATGGATTACGTACCAAAAGTCAGACTATAAAGGCGTCGAGCACACGGCTGCATTGTCCCCACCTTTCGGCAAAGGCAAAATGGCCAGTATTTTTTAACACGACCAGTCCTGAATCCGGAATCAGTTTTTCCATTTTTTGTCCGTCACAAAGCGGAGTTGAAGTATCATTGTCTCCCCATATCAGTAGTGTAGGAACTGCAATTCCGGGTAACAAATGAGTTAAATCCTCGTTTACCGAACGAACCAGTGTCTGCCGCATAATCGGGCTGGCGCTGCGATAATCCGACGATCCGACCTTTGACCTCATGGCCTCGGCATAAGTCGGTAATATTCGTTTGGCCGCTTTGTAAGAATATACTTTTATATAGTATTTTAATCCGCGTCGGGGTTTTATGCCTGCCGCATTCATCAAAACAATTTTCGGCACAAAAAAATTTAAATTTTGGCGGTTTAACAGCTTAATAATTATACGAGCACCGTAAGAATGCCCTATCAGAACCGGCGAGTGTAAACCTACAGCAGATATAAATTTAATGATAAAATCCACATAGTCATCCACTGACCAGGCAACCGATGGTTCTTCGCTGTCTCCAAAACCGGGCAGGTCAGGTGCGACTACACGGCAGCGCTTTGACAAATGGTCGGTAATCAGGCGGTAGGTTATTGCAGGCGCCGCCCAGCCGTGCAGCAGCAGCACCTCGGTACCTTGACCCTCGTCGAAATACCGGACGCGCTTTTTGTCTATCATGATTTCCATCATAGAACCGCCTTTTTGTTCAGTTTAAACGAATTATAGCACTTTGATTATGCAAAAGCAATTATACGCTTTTTTAGCGCTATACTAATATGCCATTTTAATGCATTTATAAATATATGACAATGCTCGTAATACTATTCTTTATTTGCCATCTATTGAAAATGTAAACGGGCGCTCTACGAGATTTTTATACTGTTTCTTGTTAAAAATATAGAAATAGCTTTACAGGGATTTTTTTGCTTAGCAAGGCGGAG
>DHNF01000060.1:11551-12259 GCA_002409375.1 Ruminococcaceae bacterium UBA5423 | reverse complement strand
TGGTTGGCAAACAGTTGACATGAATGTAATATTGTGTTGTATTCTTTTAGTATTAGCCCGTTTCCGGTTGTTTTATTATTAATGCTCGGCATATTGTTTATTAATAACATTGTTGTCGTGATTAAACTCAAAATTCTTAAGCCGATTTCTCTGCTAAGAGAAGAATAGAGTGAAAAAAGAACTGGTAAAACGATTAGGGGTTAGTCCGGCTACATTTAGTCGGGAGCTGCAAAGAGGAAGAGTGATACTTCCGGATACCCAGTGGTGTGAAGTAGTTTTTATATAAACCTCATTGCAACAGCACTTTGGCAATCCTATAAGATATTGTTAACAGACCGTATGTTTTTTACTATCACCCATATCAAACCGCTTTTTCAGCTTTTCAAGTGCCTTTTTTTCAATTCTGGAAACATAAGAACGCGAGATGTCAAGCTTGCCGGCTACCTCGCGTTGTGTAAGCGCGTGACCTGCCAGGCCGTATCGCATTTCAATAATTTTTCGTTCGCGTTCCCCAAGGATTTCCTTAATGTAGCGATAAAGTTTTTCAGAGTTTATTTTTAAATCAATTTCTTCAAGAATTGTGTTCTCCTCGGAAACAACGTCACTGAGTGTTAAAGGATGCCCGTCCTTATCGGTATCAATCGGTTCAGAAAAGCTGACATCCTGCGCGGTTTTTTTGCTCGCACGAAAATGCATTAAAATTTCGTT
>DHNF01000060.1:8056-11334 GCA_002409375.1 Ruminococcaceae bacterium UBA5423 | reverse complement strand
TATGTTGCAAGCCTTGTTCCCTTGTTATAATCAAAAGTACTTACTGCCTTGATAAGGCCGATAGTGCCGATTGAGATTAGGTCGTCCTGTTCTCGGACGGTATTGTAGTACTTTTTAATAATATGTGCAACAAGCCTCAAATTGTGTTCAATTAGCCGGTTACGGGCGTTAATGTCACCGTGCTTTCTGTAGGCTTCAAGACAACGCCGTTCTTCATCGGCCGGAAGAGGGCGCGGAAAGGAGCCGGAATTGACAACATGCAGTGCCATGTAGAAAATATGTGAAAGCGTTTGAATCAGTTCCAGCAGCATGACAGGTATCCCCTTTCGTTTATATATATGGACACCTTATATTCTATGCTCTTATTTAATTATTTGTGCCAGTCCGGGGCTATTTTATTGTTTTGACTGCTTTGGCATATAAAAAAATGTGCGCGCACCCAAAATGGGTGCGCGCTATTTATTATGGCAATCCAAAGGCTTTTGCATAGAATGGAAAAAGGGAGGAGGTATTGATATGAACAACATGCATAACTCAAGTGCCGAAATAACCATGCGGCATATTGAGCGTGAATTCAGCTTTGATAATACAATTGTGCTAACACTTAATATCCACCGCCCTGTTGTACGTTTAAAAGGCAACGCTGAGGCGCAGTCGCGTATCAACCGACGTTTTTCATCCCAAGCAGTGGCTTTTTTGCGCAGAGCGTCTATCGTCTTATATCGTCAGGCGGTACAGCAATATCAGGATTCTATAGTAAGTGATTTTCCATTTCGCCAGTTTGACGCGGCGATGCATTTTGATATAACATATAACAGTAATTGTCATTTGAGCACCTTCAACGACAGGTATGAATATACCGGCGGTGCCCACGGGAGCACATTGCGCAGGTCGGACACATTCAGTTTAAAAACAGGGCAAAGACTTCCGCTTATGAGCTTTTTCCCGAGGGATTCGAATTATCGCGGGCTGCTGCTCGGACAAATACTTATGCAGGCAGACGAAAATATGCAGCAAGACCCGATTTATTTCGATGATTACCGCACACTTATTGTCAAGCATTTTAACCCCGAAAGCTATTATCTTACGAATGAGGGCATCAATATATATTATCAGCAATACGAAATTGCGCCCTATGCATCCGGTATTATAGTATTTACTATTCCCTATTGTGTTGTGGGCACGGCGCCTTCTTGCTGAAAATCGCTGTTTACATAATACAGAAAATAGGATATACTGTTGATAAATGGCAAAAACGGAGTGATTTGCTGTGTTTGCATGCGTCAAGAGTATGGGATTGTTGGGAATTGACGGCTTCATGATAGATGTTCAGGCTGATATATCGCGTGGGCTTCCGGGATTTGATGTTGTAGGGCTGCCGGGTGCCGCGGTACGGGAATCTCGCGACAGGGTGCGTTCCTCTATAAAAAATTGTGGTTTTACATATCCAATCAGCCGCATTACCGTCAATCTTGCACCTGCTGATGTGCGAAAGGAAGGCTCGGTTTACGATTTGCCACTTTTGCTTGCGCTGTTAAAGGCGAGTGGGCAGCTTGAAGTTAACATTGATGATTGTGCTTTTGTTGGTGAATTGTCTCTTGACGGGGGAGTTCGCCCGGTGCGGGGAGTTCTTTCTATGACTCTTGCCGCTCGAGATGCTGGAATACGCCGTGTCTACATTCCTGAAAAAAACGCCGCCGAGGGCGCTGTTGTCGATGGCATTGACACAATACCCGTAGCATCGGTGCAATCGCTGATGGCTCATCTGACAGGGCAAACGCCAATAGCCCCCGCACGCCCGGAGGATTTTCCTGATTTGAACGCGTTAAACTGTAATATTCCGGATTTCAGCGACATATGCGGCCAGGCCGCTGCCAGGCGTGCGCTTGAGGTTGCGGCTGCCGGCGCTCACAATATTTTGCTTATAGGGCCGCCGGGCTCAGGCAAAAGCATGCTTGCACAGCGGCTGCCTTCTATTTTACCTGATATGACACGGGAAGAGGCGCTTGAAGCAACCAAAATTCATTCTATTGCGGGGCTGCTGACCGGGGATATCGGGCTATTAAAAAACCGGCCGTTTCGTTCGCCCCATCACGGGGTTTCGACAGCCGGTTTAACGGGTGGCGGCACGATACCAAGGCCAGGTGAAGTGTCGTTGGCACATTGCGGAGTGCTGTTTTTGGACGAGCTTCCGGAATTTTCGCGCACCACAATGGAGTCGCTGCGCCAACCGCTTGAGGATTCATGTGTGACTATATCAAGGGTAAGCATGGCGCTCACATATCCATGCTCGTTTATGCTTGTTGCCGCAATGAACCCGTGCCCGTGCGGATACTTTGGTCATCCCACTAGGCAATGTAAATGTACGCCAGCATCACAGAAATCATATCTTTCACGAATTTCGGGGCCCCTCCTCGATAGGATAGATCTGCATATCGAGGTGCCGCCTGTTGAATATAAACAGCTATCATCGGACAAGCCATCTGAAAGCTCGGCATCCATGCGTCAAAGGGTTAATGCGGCACGCGCGCGCCAGCTTGCACGATATAAGGGAAAGGGAGTTTCCGGCAACGCACATATTCCGCCGGGCATGATGCGCGAAATCTGCAGCATGACAAATGCGGCATCTTCAATGCTGCGGAGTGTTTTTGACCGGATGGGGCTATCTGCACGGGCATACGACCGTCTGCTTAAAGTTGCACGGACTATTGCCGATTTGGATGGTTCAGATATAATAGATACGCCACACATAGCCGAGGCTGTGCAGTATCGCAGCCTTGACCGCAAATATTGGCAAAGATAGGGATAAAATTTTGTTAAAGTAATAATAGTTATATTTGTTAGTCATCACCGAGCTTGAGCACTGCCATAAAAGCCTCTTGAGGCACTTCTACGCTGCCCAGCCGGCGCATGCGTTTTTTACCTTCACGCTGCTTTTCGAGCAGCTTTTTCTTTCGGGTAATATCGCCGCCATAACATTTCGAGAGCACATCCTTGCGCAGTGCGCGTACAGTTTCACGGGCGATTATTTTGCCGCCGATTGCAGCTTGTATTGGCACCTCGAACATTTGGCGCGGTATATTGTCGCGCAGCCGCTCGCAGATTTTTCGGCCGCGAGAATATGCGTTGCCCTCAAACACAATAAAGCTCAGCGCATCCACAATATCGCTGTTTAGCAGTATATCAAGCTTAATAAGCTTTGATTTAACATAGCCTTTTAGCTCATAGTCAAAGCTGGCATAACCTTTTGTTTTTGATTTCAATGCATCAAAAAAATC
>DHNF01000060.1:7035-7902 GCA_002409375.1 Ruminococcaceae bacterium UBA5423 | reverse complement strand
GATTTCAATGCATCAAAAAAATCGTATATAATCTCATTTAAAGGCAGCTCATAATGGATGTCCACTCGCGTGGCATCAAGATACTTCATGTCCAAAAATACACCGCGCCGCTGTTGGCACAGCTCCATAATATTACCAACATATTCATTGGGTGTGTATATGTGTGCATCGGTGATGGGCTCCTCAGCAAACGCTATTTGCGCAGGGTCCGGGTAATTTGTCGGATTGTCGATGTGCAGCACTGTACCGTCGTTCATGGTTATTTTGTATATAACGCTTGGGGCCGTTGTAATAATGTCAATGTTGTATTCGCGTTCAAGTCTCTCCTGCACAATTTCCATGTGTAAAAGCCCAAGAAAACCGCATCTAAAGCCGAAGCCCAATGCAACCGATGTTTCAGGCTGGTAGCTTAATGCCGCATCATTTAGCTGCAGGCGTTCAAGCGCTTCACGCAGATCTTGATAATGGGCGCCGTCTGCCGGGAAAATGCCGCAATACACCATAGGGTTTACTTTTCGGTAACCGGGCAGTGGGTTTTGGGCAGGGCGGCTTGCCAGTGTGATGGTGTCACCGACGCGGGCATCACTGACTGTTCTGATAGATGCTGCAAGATAACCAACCTCGCCGGCGTGAAGCATGTCGCACGGTTCAAGTTTGCCGGGACGCATAATGCCGATTTCGACCACATTATACTCAGCGCCGGTAGCCATCATGCGTATTATATCGCCAGTACGAATTACACCTGATACAACTCTGAAAAATACGATTACTCCGCGGTAGCTGTCGTAATAGCTGTCAAATATCAGCGCTTTAAGTGGGTCGTCGTCACTTCCGTCCGGAGGAGGAATATGATTTATTATGGCTTCG
>DHNF01000060.1:4535-6864 GCA_002409375.1 Ruminococcaceae bacterium UBA5423 | reverse complement strand
CCTTAATATTGATGCCCTGCTTAGCCGAAATTGCCGGGGCATCCGATGCGTCAATGCCAATAATATCTTCAATCTCTTGTCGTATTTCGTCCGGTCGCGCAGACGGCAAATCTATTTTGTTAATCACCGGTACAATTTCAAGTCCGTGATCCACCGCAAGATAGGTGTTTGCTAATGTTTGAGCTTCAATTCCCTGCGACGCATCAACTATTAGCACAGCACCCTCACAGGCGGCGAGTGATCGCGAAACCTCATAATTAAAATCCACATGGCCCGGCGTATCAATAAGGTTAAATATATAATCCTGACCGTCGTCCGTTCTGTATGAAAGGGTTACTGCGTGAGCCTTGATTGTAATGCCTCGTTCACGCTCCAAATCCATACTGTCAAGAAGCTGTTCTTCCATATCTCGCACTGCAACCGCCTGCGTTATTTCAAGAATACGGTCTGCAAGCGTTGATTTTCCATGGTCTATATGCGCTATTATACAAAAATTGCGAATTCTGTCGCGGGATGACAAAAACAACACCTCATCTATAAAATATACTTCTTCGCCGCAATGTTGCGGCATTAATTATTCTTTTTTGATTTTATTTCTTATACCGGAGATTAGTATAACATAAATCATTTAACGAATACAATACAGCTAATTTGCAAATTTATTTTCACCGGCAACATTATGGGTAACACAATTGAACCTGCTACGCTATCAAGAATTGCAGTGCGACGCCCTGCTTAATGCTTTAAAATTAAAATACCCGCGCACCTTGTGTGGGCGGGTATTTTAGCAAAAACAACATTTGTCGTGGATTTTGGGTGTGTTAATTATTAAAGCAAGGCGTTATACTGATTAAAAATTAAGTAGAATAAGTAAACTAGTTTTTGCTGTCACGGCTGTCGCGACCATAAAGATTAATACGGAACAGCCTGCTTTCGTCTTCAGGGTCTTTGCATATGACTTCTGCCTCTCCTATTTTACCCCAGTCCAATGTGTTGGACAGTGCAAGTAATTGCGTAAGCTTACTTTTAAGGTTGAGGATATCGCCGTCGGCTGTTTTGAGAAAAACATCACCCTTTGCCGTTGAGGCAAATTCAATCAACTTACCAAAATCGAAATTATGAATATTCAGTCCGGCCATATAAATTTCTCCTTTCAACTTTTTACCCGTTTTTTGCACTCCGAGCTGCTGCCTCTTATTATACTCTAAAATATGGCGTTGTAACCTATTAAGCCGTTTCTTTAACAAAAGGTTCACAATTTCGTATTGACATGAGAGAACAGGAATGGTAAATTATATACTGTTAGCACTCGGAGCAATAGAGTGCTAAATGATTTTCGAAAGGGGATGGGAAACGTGGAACTGGGTGAACGCAAACAAAGGATTCTGGCAGCGGTAGTGGAATTGTTTATACGCACCGGTGAGCCGGTAGGTTCCAAGACACTGGTTGGTGTGTTGGAAAATACTGTTTCCTCGGCAACCATCCGCAACGATATGGCAGAACTGGCAGCTATGGATTATCTTGAGCAGCCGCACACCTCGGCAGGGCGTGTGCCTACCCCGGCGGCTTTCAGGCTTTATATCGACAAATTAATGTGCAGACACTCACTTTCACAAGATGATCGCAACAGGATTGATGCCATGCTTTTGCAGGCTGCAGGTGACCCTGAACGCCTTATTTCAGAAGCATCTGAGGCGCTGGCCGAAACGACTGGCTATGCTGCCGTTACAACAGCTCCATCCGGGCGTTCGGTAAAAGTTAAAAGAATTGAGGTGCTTCGAGTATCTCCGTGTTCTGCGGCAATAATTTTAATGACGGATTCCGGCGTTCTTCGTTCCCGGATATGCCGTTTTGACGTTGATCAGATTGACGCAAGCCTGCTGCAGAGGATATCGAGAGCTTTGAATGATTGCTTTTGCGGTCACGCCCTTGGAAATATTGGGCTGCCTCAGGTTCAAAGCATGGCGGCTTCGATGGGCGAGCACAGTCTGCTGTGTGCCCCGGCAGTTACAGCATTTTTTCAGTTGGTTCAGGATACCAGTGAAGTCGAAATTTCATTGAACGGTCATCTTAATATTTTACGCCATCCTGATTACGATAACATTCACGCAAGGGATCTGCTGGCATTTTTAACAAAGCGTGAATTGCTTACGGGCATGCTGACATCAATGCCGACAGGGCTTCGCGTCGTAATAGGAAGTGAAAGCAAAAGGCCCGAGCTTGACGGTTCCAGTATAATCGCAACCCATTATAAGCTTGGCGGGCGACCTGATGGCTCAATCGGTATAATAGGACCGCTGCGAATGGATTACGCCAGGGCAATACCCAA
>DHNF01000060.1:3607-4376 GCA_002409375.1 Ruminococcaceae bacterium UBA5423 | reverse complement strand
AATACCCAAAATTGAGTATTTTGCAAGGACCATAAGTAAAATACTTGATGAGATAATAGGCGTTGGTGAGCAGACCGACATAAATGATTCAATATAAAAAGTTATCCAAAGGGAGGCACAGATGTGAACAAAACAGATAAGGCGGAAATTGAGGATATTAATCCCGATACTCAGCCTCGGACCGATAAAAAGCAGGATGAGAGCGTTGCCACACAGGAAAAAGAGGCAAAACCCTATAAAGAAAATTCTGATCCTGAATTGAATCGGTTGCGTGCAGACAACGACCGGCTAAAGCAGGAGATTCACGATTTAAAGGACTTATATCAGCGTGTGCTTGCTGAATACGCCAATTATAAGCGCCGTACTGAGCAGGAGAAAGAACAGCTTAGCGAGTATATTAAATCTGAGACATTAAAAGCTTTACTTCCTGCACTTGATAACCTTGACCGGGCAGTGGATGCACCACCCGGTGACGAATACAAAACCGGCGTTGACATGACGATACGCCAGCTTATGGATTTGCTTTCCGAGCAAGGGCTCGAAACCATTATGCCCCTGGGCGAAGATTTTGACCCGGAGATTCACCACGCGGTAATGCGTGAAGATGCCACAGAGGTCAAGCCGGAAACTGTTACAGAAGTGTTTCAGAAAGGCTATAAACTGGGCAAACGCCTGTTGCGACCCGCAATGGTTAAAGTAGCAAACTAATATAATATGGATTTTGAGAAACGGAGAATTGTTATGGCAAAAATAATTGGTATTGATTTAG
>DHNF01000060.1:0-3422 GCA_002409375.1 Ruminococcaceae bacterium UBA5423 | reverse complement strand
ATGGGAAAAATAATTGGTATTGATTTAGGTACAACAAATTCATGTGTAGCTGTTATTGAGGGCGGCGAGGCTGTTGTTGTGCCCAACGCTGAAGGTGCGCGCACCACGCCTTCGGTTGTTGCGTTTAAAAAAGATGGTGAGCGCATAGTCGGCCGCGTTGCAAAGCAGCAGGCTGTATCAAACCCTGATCGCACGATTGCATCAATAAAGCGTGAAATGGGATCAAGTTTTAAAGTTGAAATCGAGGATAAAGCATATACTCCACAGGAAATTTCGGCTATGGTTCTTACTAAACTAAAGGAGGACGCCGAAGCATATCTCGGTGACAAGGTTACAGATGCAGTTATCACTGTGCCGGCATATTTTACCGATTCACAGCGGCAGGCAACCAAGGATGCCGGTAAAATTGCCGGTCTTGAAGTAAAACGCATTATTAACGAGCCGACAGCTGCAGCGCTTGCTTATGGCATAGATAAAGGCGAAGACCAAAAGGTAATGGTTTATGATTTGGGCGGCGGTACATTTGATGTATCGATTATTGAAATGGGCGACGGTGTTCAGGAGGTTCTTGCAACTGCGGGCAACAACCGGCTTGGCGGCGACGATTTCGACCAGAAAATTGTGGACTGGATGGTAGCCGAATTTAAAAAAGATAACGGTATAGATTTATCTAAAGATAAAATGGCTCTTCAGCGTTTGCGTGAGGCTGCCGAAAAGTCAAAGATTGAGCTTTCGGGTTCGACAACAAGCTCTATTAATCTTCCGTTTATTACTGCCGATGCGTCGGGCCCGAAACATCTTGACTTGACGCTGACACGTGCAAAATTTAATGAGATGACAGCATCTCTTGTAGAGGCAACAATGGGGCCGGTACGCCAGGCTTTGAGTGACTCGGGTCTTAACAAAGACGAGATAAACAAGGTATTGCTTGTGGGCGGTTCGACCCGTATTCCGGCCGTACAGGATGCTGTCAAGAGCTTTATGGGCAAGGAACCGTTCAAGGGCATTAACCCTGATGAATGTGTTGCTATGGGCGCTGCGCTGCAGGCGGGCGTATTGGGCGGCGAAGTCAAAGGTCTGCTGTTGCTTGATGTTACTCCGCTGTCTCTGGGTGTTGAAACCATGGGCGGCGTTATGACAAAAGTAATTGAGCGCAATACCACCATACCCACCAAAAAGAGCCAGATATTCTCAACGGCTGCAGACAATCAGCCATCTGTAGAAATTCATGTGCTACAGGGTGAACGTGAATTTGCCCGGGACAATAAAACTCTTGGCAGGTTTCATCTTGATGGAATACCGCCTGCACCCCGTGGCATTCCTCAGATAGAGGTTACTTTTGATATTGACGCAAATGGAATTGTAAATGTCAGTGCCAAGGACTTGGGCACAGGTCGTGAACAGAAAATAACCATTACCTCGAGCACCAACATGTCCAAGGATGATATTGACAAGGCCGTGAAAGATGCCGAGCAGTATGCGGCCGAGGATAAAAAACGCCGTGAAGAAGTTGAAACACGTAACGCCGCCGACCAGATGATTTATCAGTGTGAAAAATCCATTAACGATCTTGGCGATAAAATTGATGAAGCCGACAAGACCGAGCTTAATGAAAAGATTGATGCACTTAAAGAGGTGCTAAAAGGTGAAGATATAGAGGCGATACAACAAAAGCAGGAGGAGCTTACGAAAAAGTTCTACGAAATATCTGAAAAGGCATACAAGAACGCTCCTCAGGATGGTGCACCCGATGGCGCAGCGCCCAATGATGCTTCATCCAACGATGCGGCGTCTAATGACGGGCAGTATTATGATGGAGAAGTCAAATAACAAAGCACAAAAGGCATTATTTTAAACAACCAAATCCACCGCGCAATAAATACGCGGTGGATTTATCAGGTTGTTTATGGTATAAATATACTTATTAATTATTTACGGCAATTATTAATATTTGGTAATCAAAAGCGAAATGTTTTTTGTCTTATACTATTCTCCTTTTTAAACGGAGAATAGTATTACAGGCGATACTTTTACAGACTGATATGCAGGCGGGAAACAGTAGCTTTCTTATAGGTATTAGTAAATAGCGTGGAAAGGCATGGTTCTTAATGGCCGAAAGTAAACGTGATTATTACGAAGTGCTGGGACTTCAAAAAGGCGCTTCGGAGGATGAAATAAAAAAAGCATATCGCAAAATGGCAAAAAAGTATCATCCCGATTTAAACCCCGATGATAAACAGGCGGAAATAAGGTTTAAAGAGGCGAACGAAGCCTATGAGGTGCTGTCTGATGCGCAAAAAAAGGCGCGTTATGACCAGTATGGCCATGCCGGAGTCGATCCTAATTTCGGTGCGGGTGGTTATCAAGGCTATGGGTTCGATGATTTTGATTTTGATTTGGGCGATATATTTTCATCGTTTTTCGGTGGAGGGCGTCGCCAAAACCCCAACGCACCGCGTCGGGGCAACGATATATCTTCGTCTGTTGTTATTTCTTTTGAAGAGGCTGCAAGAGGCTGCAAAAAGCAAATTGATGTGCGTGTAATTGCGCCATGTGACGAGTGCCAGGGCAGTGGTGCCGCAAAAGGCACATCACCTACTACATGCCCTGTATGTCGGGGAAGCGGACAGGAGCGCAGACAGCAACGAACACCATTTGGCGTTGTGCAGACTCAGACAGTTTGCTCGCGCTGTAGTGGCAGAGGTAAAATTATTAGCAATCCCTGTACTGTCTGCAGGGGGTCCGGGCAGATGCACCGTACCCAGAAAATCGGCTTAAATATTCCTGCAGGAATTGACGATGGTCAGATAATCAGTATTCGCGGTAAGGGAAATGCCGGAGCAAACGGTGGTCCCCCCGGGGATTTACAAGTAGCTGTATCTGTGCGCCCTCATCCGATTTTTGAACGTGACGGTTATGATGTTTGGTATGAGCTGCCGCTGACTTTTGCCCAGGCGGCACTTGGAACTGAAGTGGAAGTGCCCACTCTTGACGGAAAAATCGCTCATACAATACATGAGGGAACTCAACCCGGCGAAGTGTTTCGCATTAAAGGAAAGGGCATACCGAATGTAAGTGGACGCGGGCGGGGCGACCAAATTATCAAGGTAACTATCGAAGTTCCGCAAAAACTGAGTGCGGCGCAAAAAAAACTTTTAAAGGAATTTGAGGATACAAGTGGGGATAGCAATTATCCCAAACGAAGAACATTTTTTGAAAAAGTGAAAGATGCTTTTAATATATAATAGAATGTCACTTGCCCAGTAGGATATGGGTAACTGAATGTTCATATATAAATTACTTAAAAAGCATCATATAAAAATAATCTGAGAATAGTATAAACGGTCTGCGGGCGAACACAGTTCGCCCCTACAGCATGCTTAAGCTAATTTTCGGTGGATTACACAATCGGCTATTAAATT
>DHNF01000165.1 GCA_002409375.1 Ruminococcaceae bacterium UBA5423 | reverse complement strand
ATATGTAATAATCAGACATCTGCCGTACTAATATAACTTTTTCAAGTTAATGATGCAGATGTCTGATTATTACATATTCAGATTATACAATATAGGCAATGTTTTGGGAATATAAATCCAGTAAAATCTGATACACAATTTAATTGTAGATATATAAAATAAGTATTTTATGGAATTATAAAGTTATAATAATAATTGTATATTGTGACAGTTTTATGAGGGGAAGGGTATATGTATACATTTTTAAGTAAAAAGCTGCGGTATATGCTCCGGCAAAAGGAAGATGATTCACAAAACAAAAAACCACAACCTGATTACAAAGAAAAGCTTATTTCCGGCAACCTAACTGCCGATTTAGAGCTTATTCGCAAAGTGATGGGAACCAGCAGTGATATAAAAATCCATGAATTTAAATACGGCGAAAACAGCAGCCAAAAGGGTGCACTCTTATTCATTGACGGCCTTGTTAGCAACGACATCATAACTCAAAGTATACTCAAACCTTTGATCCTCAGCAGAAACCTCAACGACTACCAGATCGGTGAGATGAAAAAAACACTTGATATTGTAAAACAAACAGTTATATGCTCGGGCGACATCGTTGAACGGCACACGATTGGAGAACTGATTGAAGGCTGCCTTTCGGGCGACACTGTTTTTTTGTCAGAGGGTTTCGACAAAGCACTTATTATCAGCACTAAAGGCTGGGAAAAGCGAGAAGTCAGCGAACCCCAGACAGAACCCGTCGTTCGCGGCCCGCGTGAAGGCTTTACAGAAAACTTCCGCACAAACACAGCACTTATTCGCAGACGGATAAAAAGCCCCCATTTGCGCATGGACCATTTTACAATCGGAGAAAAAACCGAAACAAATGTATGTGTAGTATATTTAGAAGGAGTCGCCAATCCGGATATTGTCGAAACAGTTAAAGTAAGATTAAAGACAATAAAAACTGATTCGATAATAGATTCAGGCTATATCGAACAATATATAGAGGATCACCCCTATTCGATTTTCCAAACAATCGGATACAGCGAAAAGCCGGATGTCATTTCGGCAAGAATCCTTGAAGGACGCATAGCGGTTATAACAGACGGCTCTCCTTTTGCATTGACCATGCCAATGCTGTTTGTCGAAAGCTTTCAAACTGCAGAGGACTATTATACGAAACCGTATTTTGCAAGCATAACACGGTTTATGAGGTTTTTAGCCTTTCTAATTACGGTATCCGCACCGGCAATTTTTGTGGCACTGACAGTCTATCACCAGGAATTTATACCGACAACACTGCTATTAACAATTGCCGCCGCACGCGAAGGTACACCTTTTCCGGCATTTATAGAAGCGTTGATTATGGTATTTGCTTTTGAAATCCTGCGCGAGGCAGGTCTTAGGCTACCGCGCCCGGTAGGTCAGGCAATTAGTATTGTCGGTGCGCTGGTTATGGGTGAAGCGGCAGTTTCGGCCGGTATAGTCGGTGCTCCTATGGTTATCACAATAGCACTTACCGCTGTTGCCGGCTTTGTAGTTCCGGACCAAAACGATGCGGCTTCAATTTTGCGGTTAATTTTGTTAATTCTTGCAGCGACGCTTGGCGCTTACGGATTATCGCTCGGGTTTTTAGGAATTTTAATTCACCTTGCATCACTCAAATCCTTTGGCGTTCCGTACAATTCATCGCTGGCATTCCTTAAAAACATGCAGGATAGCTATATCCGCATGCCTTTGTGGGCAATGACAAAACGGCCTGAATCAATAGCAAAGGGGGATATAAAGCGCAAACAATACAATGTGCCACCCTCACCTCGGGCGGGAGATAAAGCAGATACTTTGGAGGGGAATCAGACATGAAATATTCACGATTACTGTTATGCCTTTTAATTATTATCTCAGTTTTTATATGTACCGGATGTTATGATATTCGTGAGCTTGAAGGCATCGCAATTGTAACAGGTATTGCAGTGGACCAGACAAAGTATCCGGATACTATCCAATTTACCGTACAGATTGCCAAGGCAGAGGCAATTGCGGCCAAAGGCGGCGGCACAGGCGGGGATAGTGCCGTGATGATGATGGATTCCACAGCCCATGATGTAATAGATGCGCTTAATTCGCTTCGGCATGACAACAGCCGGGAGTTGTTTTTACACCACAATCAAGTAGTAATCTTTGGGCGATCCCTTGCTGAAGTTGGTATAACATCATATTTAGATGCATTTTTGCGAGAATACGAATCGCGATTAGAAGTACCGTTTATTGTGGCGGACGGCAATGCAAAAGATGTGCTTGGCACCGAAATGGAGCTTGAGAAAATCCCGGCAATCGGAATACGACGCATGGTAAGACACAAAACACAAATATCAGAGCTTTTTGGTAACAATATGCTTTCATTTGTATCTAAGATGATGGAAAATACAACGTCGCCGGTTGCACCAATTATTAAGATTATTGAAGAAGAAGAGACAAAGCGCCTTTCATTGTCAGGCTTGGCAATTTTTAAAGGTGACAAAATGATAGGTGAGCTTAACCAAACGCAATCGAGAGGATTTGCTTGGTTAATGGGCAAAATTCAAGACAGCTCTGTTACCATTGATACAAAAAAAGGCAAAGCCGAGCTTGAAATCATCGGCTCTTCAAGCAAAATAAAACCGACCTTTGATGGCGAACGTTTAAATATAAAAGCTGAAATCAAAGGGATTTTTAATGTTACCGAGCTTAAAGGCTTGCATAATATTGAAATAGATGAATTAATCGATTTGCTTGTAAGATCAACAAAGCAAGAAATAAAAAAGCTTATATTATCCTGCTTTAAAGTCTGTCAAAATCTTAACACCGATATTTTTGGATTTGGCGAATATATCCGTAAACATCATCCTAATCAGTGGGAAAAATTAAGGGCTCGTTGGGACAATATTTTTCCAGCAATAAATCTTTCACTTGAAATTGATGTTACCATCGAAGATTTAGGAAAAATCTCATTCACACCTAATTTAAGGGGGGAAAAGGCATGAAAACGCAAAAAGACGCCATAACCCCACTGCAGTTCATGTTTTCAATCACCTGTTTTTTGCGTTCATCATCACTTTTATCAGCCTTTTTTGCACCAATATCAAAAACAGATTCGTGGCTGGTTGTTTTATTAGCTGCGGCGGTATGCCTCCCCTTTCTATGGGTGTTTATTTTGCTGATGAAGGCTTTCCCAGGCAAAAACCTTATCGAAATTAATGATGCTGTTTTTGGGCGTATAGCAGGCAAAATTATTTCCGCTATTTATATTTGGTTTTTTTTCACATTGACATCACTAAATCTTAGAGATTTGGGCAGCTTTGTGGGAAAATCAATCATGATTAAAACCCCGCAGTTAGTTATTGTCGTTGTGTTTATTTTAATATGTGCCTGGGCAGCATCGCATGGTCTTGATGTTGTAACACGCTATAGTGTTGTATTTGTAATAATCTCATCCATAATTCTTGTGGTCACAATTGCAGCCACTACTGACCATATGAACTTTGAAAATTTTCTTCCGATACTGCGCCAGCCGCCAAAAAACATTATTCAAAGCACGCATATTGTCAGTACTATACCTTTGGGTGAGCTTGTCACTATCCTAATGATTACACCCCAAGTTAATATAAAACCCCAAAAAATCGGTCGTTACTTTTTAGCAGGTTTTCTTCTTGGCGCGTTGCTTATAATGCTTGTTGTTGCAAGAGATATCGCCGTTTTAGGCAACACCATAACAATGTTCGGGCTGCCTTCATTTGAAACACTGCGTATGGTTTCATTTTTCGAAGTGCTTACGCATATGGAAATCTTATTTGCAATTTTGTTGATTATTTTATTCTTTTTTAAAATCTCATTACTATTTTATGTCAGCATACTTGCCATGTCGTATCTCTTCAGGCTTGACAGCTATAAGCCACTTATTCTGCCCTGTGCCGCAATTACTGCAGCCTATTCATTCATAGTTTTTGAGTCATTGACTAAACACCTTGAAATCGGCCGCGATACCGCGCCATTCATGTGGGTTGTTTTTGAGTTTTTGCTGCCACTATTAACACTGATAATAGCATATATCAGAAAGCTGCCCAAAAAAGAAAGGGAAGCGCGCAGTAAGGAGGCGGCAAAAGTATGATATTATTTTTAATCATAAGCTTTTTGGCCATGCTGCTTATTGATTTGCCGCGCGTGATAAAGGCAAAGCAGATACGACTTTTTATTGTTTACGGCGGTATATATGCCACAGCATTCACAATTTGCCTTTTGTTAACATTAGGGATTTCGGTTGTCAGCCCCTTAACATTATTAAGTGACTTATTTAAAAATGTGTTAAAAATCAGTTATTAAATTATTCAGAACGGCTTTCGCGAAATGTCAATACGCGCTTTAGGTGCTTTTTAACTTGCTGCTCCATCTCAGCGTCCCCGATGACAGTTGTGCGCCCCTCCTCATATTCCGAATCCACCCATTCCTTGATTTTGCGCACTCCATGATCCTGCTTTTTGACCTTATCTTTACCAGTCAGCATATAATAAGTATTAATCCATGCAGCAATCCCGGCAGTGCCCGAATGCGCGTCAACCACAACTATTGGCGGACGGCCAAGAATATCAGTCGTATTAAAAATATTATAAATCTCTTCATTTTTCATAAGTCCGTCAGCGTGGATGCCGGCACGCGTTGCATTAAATGCTCTGCCGACATATGGCGTGCGCGGCGGTATTTCAAAGTTAAGATTATTCTCAAAGTATTCTGCAATTTCGGTGATCACTTTTAGATCCATACCACCGTTGTTGCCCTTTAGCTGGCAGTATTCTATCACCATCGCTTCAAGGGGGGTGTTGCCTGTTCGCTCGCCTATACCCAGCAGAGAAGTATTAACAGATGCACAGCCGTACAACCAGGCTGTTACAGCGTTGGGAACTGCATTATAAAAATCATTATGCCCGTGCCATTCAAGCATATCGGACGGAACCCCGGCATAATTGGTAAGACCGTACATTATCTGCTGCACACTGCGGGGCAAAACGACACCGGGAATTGACGATCCCAGACCCAGCGTATCACACGCCCGAATTTTTATCGGTATTTTGCTGTCTTTAGATAATTCCATAAGCTGATGCACAAACGGCAGCACAAAGCCGTAAAAATCAGATCTTGTTATATCTTCAAAATGGCATCGCGGTACGATACCCTCCTCAAGCGCAGCATTAATTACCTCGAGATAATTTTTTATTGCTTCGCAGCGAGTCCAATTCATTTTTTTGAATATATGATAATCCGAACATGAAACCAATATGCCGGTTTCCTTAAGCTCCATGCTTTTTACAAGCGCAAAATCCTCTTTGCGAGCGCGGATCCATGATGTAATCTGCGGAAAATCATAACCAAGCTCGCGGCACTTAACGACAGCTTGCTTATCTTGATTTGAATATAGGAAAAATTCAGTCTGCCTTATAACGCCACTGCCGTTGTCAAGCTTGTGAATCAAGGAATACAGATCACAGATTTCCTCGACCGTATACGGCGATCGTGCCTGCTGACCGTCACGAAATGTTGTATCAGTTATATAAATTTTTTCGGGTAGGTTCATTGGTACAATCCGCTTATTAAAAATCAACTTCGGAATATCGTTATACGGATACATATTTCTGAAAAGGTTGGGATCTGCTACATCCATAAACTCAAACCCCAACTCCAACAAACCGGACCTTTCGTTAAGCCTTGGCTTCATATTTGCCATATAATAACCTCCTGTCCTTATTACTTTATCAATGCTTTTTATGCTATTCTCCAATATGACGGCTGCCCAAATTAATATAAATTAAGTTTGATTATACTTGATATGTTTCTACTGTGTCAAATCCAAAAGCCTATTGTTAACCGTTTTTTAAAAATATTGGTGGTTAAAACACCGAAAAAGGCAAATATCTACAATAAATCAATAAAAACTATTAGATATTTTTATGAACAAACTTTGAACTTGCTTATTGATTTTTTGTTTCCGATACCCTATACTTAATCTTAAGAAATTTCCAATATTTTATGGAAAAATGTCATATAAGGAAAACGAGGAGGAAAAACATGGAGAGGTTATTCAAGTTAAAGGAAAACGGCACTACGGTTCGTACCGAGATTATTGCCGGCATTACAACTTTCCTTGCGATGGCCTACATACTGGCCGTCAATCCATCAATACTGTCCGCATCCGGCATGAATAGTGGAGCAGTATTTACGGCAACGGCGATTTCAGCCGCAATTGCAACATTGATTATGGGTTTTTATGCAAACTATCCTGTTGCACTGGCTTCGGGTATGGGGCTTAATGCATATTTTGCGTTTACCGTATGCTCAGACTTGGCAAAACAGGGAATACAAGACCCGTGGAAAATCGCGCTAACCGCTGTTTTGGTCGAAGGTATCATCTTTATTATTATTTCGGCGTTCAAATTCCGCGAAACACTTGTAAATGCAATTCCCGCAAACCTTAAATTGGGCATCACTACCGGTATCGGATTATTTATTACAATTATTGGTCTTCAGGGTGCAGGCATTACAATCGGTGACCCGGCAACGCTCGTTACAATGGGAAATGTCGGCAGCGTATCATTCGTTTTAGCAATAGTAGGTCTTGTCGTAATCGCAACTTTGCATCATTTTAATATTAAAGGCTCAATTCTTTGGGGCATTTTAATTACATGGGTGTTGGGTATTATTGCACAGCTCATCGGTTGGTATCAGATCAACCCCGACGCGGGTGCTTTTTCACTTATTCCCGAATTCAAAAGTGTGAAGGACTTGATTCCTCCATCTTTAGCACCGACATTCTTTCAATTTGATTTTAATTATGTCGCTAAGAATGTGATGAATTTCGCCGTAGTAGTATTTGCCTTTTTGTTTGTCGACTTGTTTGACACGGTGGGCACACTTGTCGGCGTTGCAAGCAAAGGCAACATGCTTGACGAGGAAGGCAAGCTGCCCCGCGTCGGCCGTGCCCTTATGGCTGATGCTGTCGGTACGGTTGCCGGTTCCATGCTTGGTACATCAACAGTAACAAGCTATGTCGAAAGCTCGGCCGGCGTTGCAGAAGGCGGTCGCACAGGTCTTACCGCAGTTACAACCGCAATATTGTTTATCGTAGCTCTCTTCTTTGCTCCGATATTCCTTGCTATTCCATCGTTTGCGACAGCCCCGGCGCTTATTTTCGTTGGATTGCTGATGATGTCTGCTGTGCTCAAAATGAAGTTTGAAGGCGACATGGCAGACGTTCTCGGAGGTTTCCTTGCAATAATTATGATGCCCTTCACTTATTCAATTGCAAACGGCATCATGTTTGGTATGCTTGCATGGGTTATCCTCAAACTGATTACAGGTAAATATCGTGATATCCACCCGATAATGTACGTATGCGGTGTGTTGTTTGCAATTAGAATTGTAACACTAATTATATAACAATCAGCTCACAATGATATAAGCTAAAAACCCGTGAGAACTCACTGTTCCCACGGGTTTTTAATTCCACGACATTGTAGGGCGCAATGCCCTCATCGCACCGATCCATCAATTTTCCGTCGACATATACAACCAATCACATCACAGGTCATAATAATAAGAAAACTCGGCGGGATGAGGAATAATGTTAATAGACTCGGCTTCTGCGCGCTTGTTTTTAATCCATGTATCAAGCAGCAATTTAGGAAAAACCCCTCCACGAGTTAAGTATTCATGATCTTTTTCCAGCGAGTCAAGCGCTTCATCAAGCGATTTAGGCAGAGACTTTAATTTTTTCTGTTCCTGTGTTGACAGGTTATAAAGATTATAGTCATATGGACCCCAGCCGTTTTTATGGGGGTCAATCTTGTTGATTATCCCGTCAATTCCTGCCATAAGTATTGCGGCATAAGCATAATAAGGATTGCAGGTTGCGTCGGGGTTCCTAAGCTCAAATCGCTTGGTATCAGGAGATTTTGCATATGCCGGAATGCGAATGACAGCACTCCTGTTTGATGTAGCATAACCTATTGTGACAGGTGCCTCGAAGCCGGGCACAAGTCGTTTATACGAATTTGTCGAAGGGTTTGTCAAAGCGCAAAGGGAGGCAGCATGCTTTAAAAGACCTCCTATAAACCAATGAGCAACCTGACTCAATCCGGAATAACCTTTTTCATCATAAAACAAAGGCTTTCCTTGCTTTTGGAGCAGCATATGCACATGCATACCGTTTCCCGCTTCTGAAAAAATTGGTTTAGGCATAAAAGTAGCAGTCTTGTTTTCTGCCGCCGCAGCATTTTTGACAATATATTTTATAGCCATTGTCTTATCTGCCATTTCGGTAAGTGCACCAAGCTCAACTTCTATTTCGAGCTGACCGGGACCGCCCACCTCATGGTGATGATATTTGACCTCGACTCCCCAATCATCTAAAAGCAGGCACATTTTATTGCGCAGGTTATATGTAATATCATGAGGAGGAGTAATATGATAACCACTTTTAGGTGACACATGATACCCTGAATTTATATTGAGATTATCCCCGCTATTCCAATCAGCCTGAGATGTATCAAGCTTAAAAGAAACCGTGTTCGGCTTGCATTCATAGCTTGCGTGATCCAGCACATAAAACTCAAATTCAGGGCCTATGATCATAGAATCAGCAATTTTTGTCTCACGCAAGTATTCCTCTGCCCTTAGCGCAACATTTCTTGGATACTGATCAAAGGGTTTATTCCCGTCTTGTTCAATTATACGCACATTACCAATCATCGTAAGGGTGGATATGTCTACAAATGGATCAATATGGGCACTCGATAGCTCGGGAATAAACACCATATCGCTCTTTTCAACAGGTGCATAGCCATAGTTTGAGCCGTCAAATCCTATGCCATAATTCATAATATCTTCATTTAATCTTTGATACGGAATCGTTACATGACGCCACCGCCCGTTAATATCAATCATTTTGAAGTCTATCATCTTAATAGAGTTTTGTTTGCAGTAATCATGTACTTCTTTCACGTTTGAGAACATAAAGTGCCTCCTGGAATTTACAATAATTTCATCATATTATAGCATAACAACATAGAAATTGGTATATAAATTTAAATGTTGCGCTCCATCAAAAACATTCGAATGTCATTATAAGTTACAAAAAACCGCGTTATAAAGCTGTTTAAGCTCTATCACGCGGTTTTTTATTTGTAATATTATTATGACCTGTCTGGGCTGCACACTCCGAGAACGCACAAATAGTGATTAGCTTCTCTCAGGACATGATCTGCAAGCAATGGGACAATAATTGATTTTATATTGCAATCCAAAAGACCTTGTGTACCTGCAGTCTTAAAGTCTCGCAAACGCTTTGTTGCTGCAATACTGTCTCTTGTAGCATTATTAATATTACAGCTTTTTTGAGCAGCTTGTGTTGACTCAGCCGTTAGCATATCAAACTCTTTACCAAACATCCTTGCAGTATTGATAAGCATTTCTTCTGTTGGATCAAGCAAGCCAGCAATGAACTTGGCATGCTCCGCCATTTGACGGTTCCAGAACACTTCCTGATCGATTAAGTCGATAGGATCCATACAGTCTCTTTTATCATTTAAATTATCCAGCATTTCCATGAAAAGCCGTGCTTCCCTGAGTATATGCTTTATCAAAAGAGGATAATTTAAAGTAAATATTCTGCATGATAGCACATCATTTAGCAACTTATCTTTAAATTCTGCTAAAGCCGCTGTTAGTCGATACGACCTGCGGTTAAGAGAACAAACTTCTTGTTCCCTTACCGGTGTATGTCTATCACACGGCATTAACATTAATTCTCTTTTTGTGAGGTTTGTATTGAACGGCACTCCTGTATAGAAGTTTGTCAATTGCTCTGCATCAACAGTAAATTGAGTTGCGAATTGCCTTGACTCCACTGCTTGCCGGCTTACATTTCCGTTGGCCAAGTTTGTTGCTTCAGATAGAAGCTTTTCAAAACAAATTCTAAAGTTTTTAGCTTCTGAAGCCATTTGACTGTTTACAGGAGTAAAAGCTATTTCTAAGAAAAATGAATGTTCCTTCATAATTCTCAGGAAAAACAGATTTAAGTCCAGAGACATTGTAATAAATTCATTTTTGGATATCATGCTACCCGCTCTCCTAATTTTATTTATAAGGTGCAAAACCTCAATATATATATAATTTGGCCGAAGTAGTACTCAATGCATTATATTCGAGAAGTGATTTATTGCTACACTATGGGCGTTTTTGTTTGCCTTATACCTTTTCAGGTAGCACACCTGCGTGGCGTCCGTCCAAGCCAGAACAATATATACGGACACAACAATATCAAAACACTAAAGAAAGCCTTGAAGTTATAGGCTGTTTTTTATACGAAGTTTTACGAAGTTTTTACGAAATAAACATGGGTTTAAATGAGTTTAATTGGGGTTTCGTGTTATCGTTTAGCAAAACAAAAACCGTGCCATAAAGCCGTTATTTTGGCTCTATCGCACGGTTTTTCATTGGAGCGGGAAACGGGGTTCGAACCCGCGAC
>DHNF01000002.1:14240-17743 GCA_002409375.1 Ruminococcaceae bacterium UBA5423 | reverse complement strand
ATATTTTGCATGGGCTGTGGGCGGGTGTGTCCGTGACATGCTTATTGCGCGGACTCCGAAGGATTATGACATCGCAACAAATTGTCCTCCCGTCATTGTTTGTGCGCTGTTTCCAAAATGCGTAATTACAGGTGCCGCATACGGAACAGTGACGGTAATAACTCCCACAATGCCAGTTGAAGTAACCTCATTCAGGCAGGAATCAGATTACCATGACAGCAGGCATCCAAAAACCGTAATACATATTGACGACATCAAAACAGACTTGTCGCGCCGCGATTTTACAATAAATGCAATGGCATGGAATCCTCACCAGGGCGTTTTTGACCCTTTTTGCGGCAAAAAGGATTTGGAAAATCGGCTTGTGCGCACGGTGGGTGATGCACAACTGCGTTTTGAAGAGGATGCTCTTCGCATATTGAGATGCTTGCGCTTTTCATCCGAGCTTGATTTTGATATACACCCATTGACACTTGACGCAGTGCAGCGCCTTGCACCTAATCTTTCAAAAATCAGCACCGAACGAATAATTAAAGAGCTGTGTCTGCTTATTACGGGCGCACGCCCCGAGCTTTTAAACATATTAATTAACGCGGGAGGTCTTGCCCATTGCGGCTTTAACAGGCTTATCAACGAAAATCTGCTTGCCTTAATCCCCGCTTCAAAATCGTTAAGGCTTGCCGCTGTGATGTGGCTAAGTCTTGAAAGCTTTTCACTATCCAAGGCTCGACGTGTGCTGCGTGGAATGCGCCTTGATAATAAAACAATAAACAATGTGCTAAATTTGCTTTTCGCTCTTAGCCGCCCACTTCCAAAGGACAAAATATCATTAAAGCATGAGTTCAGCATCCTCCCACCCGAACAGTGGAAAGGGCTGCTGTCGCTACGGTCAGTGCTGCTTGGCGAAGATACAAGCGATGTATCAAAGCTTTTACAACAAGTAAAAGATCAACCATGGAACCGCTCGATGCTTGCTGTTTCGGGCAATGACATATTAAGGCTTGGGATTGAGGGTGAAAAAGTCGGTGCGATACTAACGGCGTTGGTGGGCGAGGTTATTAAAAGTCCGGATGTAAACAACAAAGACTTACTATTAGCTATTGCAAGTAAATATGTCGAAAATAATAATTAACTGATTTTAGTCGGCTGACATTAAAAAATTGCAAAGCCCGGTATATCGCATTGCTTTCCTGTTGTTTTCCACCATATCGTTAATAGTCTTGCTGCTGCCCACAATAATAAGCAGCGATTTTGCCCTTGTAATAGCAGTATAGAGCAGGTTCCGGTAGCAAAGCAAAGGTTGTACATAAAAAAGCGGTAGAATCACCGCGTCAAATTCACTACCCTGACTTTTGTGCACGGTGATGGCATATGCCAACTCAAGATCGTGCGCCTGCTGTCCCGCATATATTGCAACACGGTCATCGTACCGCACACTTAATGTTCTCTCACGCTTATTCACCCGTTCAAGTATCCCTATATCACCGTTAAAAACTCCCTGACCTGTTCCCCCGCCATCTTTTGTCCATACTATATCATAATTGTTTCTTACATGCATCACCTTATCGCCGGCACGCAGCGCCATTCCCTCGATAACCAATTCATCGCGACCGCTGCCGGCAGGGTTAACAAGGTCTTGAAGGCACCGGTTCATGTCTCTTGTGCCCAATTCGCCTTGACGACCCGGACACAATATCTGAATTCCGTTTTTTATATCAAACTCGTATTTGGCCGGCAGCCTTTTTGTCGCTAAATCAAGCACGGTTTGTACGCCTTGATGCGTATTTCTGACAGGCAAAAAGAAAAAATCACCTTCACGATAATTCAGAGCCGGCATTTTGCCAGCAACAATCTCATGAGCATTTAGCACTATATTGCTTTTGAGCGCTTGGCGAAACACCTCTGAAAGCTGTACACAAGGCAGCTTTCCTGATGTAATAAGGTCATGAAGAACGCTGCCTGCACCAACTGCCGGAAGCTGGTCAGAGTCCCCGACCATGATCAAACGACAGCCGCTTTTTAATGCACGCAGCAAGCTTTCAAACAAAAGGGAATCCACCATTGACAGCTCGTCCACAATGACGGCGTCAGCTTCAAGCGGATTTTTTTCGTTTCGTTCAAACAGCGGCAGTTCATCATCATCCCATTTAACTTCAAGCAACCGATGTATTGTTTTTGCCTCTCTTGCCGTAACATCGCTTAAACGTTTAGCAGCTCGCCCTGTCGGTGCAGTAATAGCGACTCTATGCCCCATATCCTCAAGCAGTGCAATAATCGCGTGCAAAGTCGTCGTTTTTCCGGTGCCCGGTCCCCCCGTCAGTATCAACACGCCCTTATTCAATGCCATTGATATTGCCTGTCGCTGATGCTTTGCGTAAGTGATTCCCAAACGTTTTTCTGCATAATCTATTCTAAGCTGTGTATCGGCTACAGTCTTAGGCGGATTTTCAAGCATCATTAATATTCGTATTGCCGCATACTTTTCCGCATTGTGCACATATGGAAGAAAAGTAAAGCTCCTTTGTGTAAATGTTTCTAGCTTTACATCAAATTTTAACACCATATCTTCGAGAGTTTGTTCTACGATTTCGGGCTCAACTCCCAACATTTTTGCAGCTACACTGATTAGTTTGTCAGACGGCAAGCAAGTATGCCCGTTTCTGAGGTTGTGCCGTAAGACATATATAAGGCCGGCCTCAAGCCTGTTTTTATCATCGGCGGAACGCCCCATATCTATACTTATTTTGTCTGCTCTTTCAAAACCGATATACAGCCCGCTGCTGCACAGTAAATAAGGGTTGGAGCGTATGCGATCTATGGACTCAGAGCCCCACTTTTTCCAACAACGCAGTGCTTCATTCGCTGTAATACCATAATCCGAAAAGGCTAAAATAACCTCACGTAGCCCGAACTGCTGAGCAAATTGTTCAGCAATTCTGCCGGCTCTTGCCGGTGATATACCCTTTATTTCGGTAAGGCGCTGCGGCTGCTTTTCAATTATTTCAAGTGACTTATCACCAAATTTTTTAACAATCCGCATAGCGGTGGCTTGTCCGACTCCTTTAATAACACCAGACGAAAGATAGCGCAAAATGGCATCTTCCCCAGCCGGAAGATGCCTTTCGCAGTATTCAGCTTTAAATTGGATGCCAAAATTCGGGTGTTCAACCCACACGCCTGACAAATTAAGGATCTCGCCGACGCCTATCATCGGCATAACACCGACAACTTTATGGAGTTTATCACCCGCTTCAAGCTCTAAAACCGTCCAATTATTTTGATCGTTGCGGTAAACGATACGTTCAACGCTGCCGTTCAGCGTTTCGAGGCTTTTTTCCTCCAAACCGCACGCACCCTTTGTTATAATAATCCAATAAAGTTATTATAACTCAAAGCCGAACCTATTGCAAACTTGGTGCGAATAATTTTTCGCAATCTTTAGGTGCGCCGAGACTTACATTTGAATACTCATTACATATTTTTTTTGCAAGCATTCGGGTTTT
>DHNF01000002.1:12230-14104 GCA_002409375.1 Ruminococcaceae bacterium UBA5423 | reverse complement strand
GTTGCAAGCATTCGGGTTTCATCGTCCATTCCCATGTCAATTATAAGTACACTACCCGGATTGTCCGAAATCCAGCGGCTTCTTGAAACCGCAGCGCGGACAACAAACTCCATGTCATGGCAGTGCCCCGAAACGGGCAACACCAAAACCGTCGATACTGAATTGCTTATTTTAAGTATTCGCAGTGCAATACAGCGGATAAGTTCGACGCATCCGTATAAAGAAAGCAACAATACCGCAACCATAAGAATGCTTTCGCCCATTTGTCCCACCCTTTCCCACAACCACATAAGATCGTTGCATGGGCCCCATATAGCACAGGAAATGCGCACCCACCTCTTACCCACCCGGCATTCCCCATCTCGCTCCATATTATGCCGTGATAAAAAGAAGTGTGCATATCATAGGTTAGGACACGATATCCTCGTTGCGTGTTCTTCTATAATTGTCCTTTTAATTGTTTTATTACGTGCCGTGGTTGATTATGCGAGCGAAGGCAGAATTAAATGGTTATTGCCGTTTTGCATGTCCAATGTTCCGTTATTTGCAAAACATTGCATTTATTCAATATCATTCTCTGGCGCAATGTCCTGACCACTGCTTTGGTCGGTTTGAGTGCCCGGGTAATAATCATACAAGTTAAACCCGTCAGCGGACATTGTATCCTCGTGCTTTTCTCCGGGCAATTTTGGGGGCACTGCTACCTCGTTAACTATTTTACTTGCGCGACGCCTATTGACCAAAACAACAATACCCATATAGGCGGCAAAAACCAATACGGCTGCAAGTGAAATCAACGCTCCTAATTTTAACCCCGGTGTAAAATAATCAAAGCGTATTTCGATATCCTCACCCGCAGGGCACAGCACAGCCATAAATCCAACATTAGTACGCAATATTTCTGCCGCCTTGCCGTTCACTTTAGCCGACCATCCCGACTCATAGGGTACACTGAAAAATACAAGGTTATCCTCATTTAATGAAGTGGTTGCCGAAAATCCCTTGTTATCATATTCAAAAGAAGATGCCGACGTCGCCCTTCTTGCGCTGCAATCCTCAAAATATTCATTCTCATCATACAGTGAACTGAAATAGTTTTCTTTATCAAACTGTTCAAGATATTTACCGTATTTTTTTGCATCCTTGTCTTCTAACACTATTGCCTTGAGCAATGCAAGCTCTCTCGAATTTTTATCCATGCTATCGTATTGTGTGCGTGTCATATACATATCATAAGTGAACCCCGGCGGGATATATTGATTGTTTTGATATATAAAGTATCCGTTTTGTTCATCATAATAGCTCCACCCGGGCATTTTTTTAGTTTCATTATCATATTCGTCGGTCTGAGTAAAATAGCTGCTTTCGTTTTTTGTTTGCAAATTATCGTCATTTGCATAATCAAAAAGCCAACGAACCGAAAGTAACCCACGAAGCACATGATGACTTGTATCAGGACGCGAACCTACATTGCGCTCAACACCTACTGTCGGATAAAACTCCATCACCGAACCGGGGACAATGCTGTGAAACGCCTGAATCGTAGGCATTTGCCAGAACATACCTAAATTGTCAAGGTCATCGTTAAAATCAACTCGTGCAAAGCCGTTATTCGGCAAATTAATTTTTTCTGCGCCCTTAATCACACGTTCTACTATGTACCTTGACGAATAGCGACCTTGTACTTTACCAACCCCGATGCTGTACCAACCAAAAATCAAAATTACGCTAACAGTAACTCCAACTGACCATCTAAAAAACAAATCGCGTTCTCGGCGGTGCAGCGCAATCAAAAGCGACACTAAAATAAGTGATACAGCCGCAATCGCAATTGCAATCCAGAAGAATTCCGGATAATCTTTGTTGTAAAGGCC
>DHNF01000002.1:3322-12069 GCA_002409375.1 Ruminococcaceae bacterium UBA5423 | reverse complement strand
GTCTGGTTTCCATGAAACCGGCGCAAATCCTATAATCAGTGCAAATGCTGCGCTAATCCCGGCCGTCCAACCCAATGCACGCTTCCAGTTGACAACAATCTCATCTTCGTATTGAATTGCACGCATGGTTGCAAGCGCGAGGATTAAAACCATCATATAGTACCAACGGGCATAATACATACTGTTAAAAAGCTGGAACATCGCATTAAATACGGGAACCAATGCGATAATAATAAGAACAATTATAAGACGGCGTATCCAGTCATTATGCCGCCGTGACTGCAAGTATGCAATAACGCCTGTGCAGCTAAAAACAGGGAGCCAAGCCGACATTGACGCCCACTTGTTGTCGGAATCGGGAAAGAATGCGGCACGCGCAGGTATATCCTGTGGAAAAAAGAAAGAATGTATAATATCCAAAATCCTCTGCGGTTTGGTGTATAATAACAAATTCCAGCCTGCAAGAATATTATCTGTGCGCGGGTTTTGACTTACCGCTAAATATGACGGCAGCAGAAGTATCGCAGCAGCCGCTGTGCCAACAATCGCTTCAAACAGCAGTCCAAAAAAGCGTGTGCCGGTTCGTTGCCAGCCGCCTGATACGGCACGGATTATCCAATAAATAAATAAAAAAATTGCTTGTCCGATAAAAAAGTAGTAATTAGACAGAGCACTTAAAAAAACCGTAATCCCAAAAAGTCCCTTTTTGCCATCGTTCATATACATTTCCATTGCGAGAAGCATTAGCGGAAAATATATGATAGCCTCGTGGAAATGGTTAAAAAATATGTTGTATATCGAAAACCCCGAAAACGCATATAAAAGACCGCCCAACAATGCATAGTCCGGTCGCAAAAACCTACGCAGATAAAGATAAGCTGCAAGTGAAGATAAAGCGAATTTAAGTATTAATAGCGGAGCCATCAAAAACGGTACAAATGCGCTTGGAAACAATAAGGTGATTAAGAAAAACGGGCTGCCCAAAAGATAAAACGAATATGATCCAATAAAATTAGCTCCGAGATCTGTTGTCCAGTTCCAAAATATGTTGCCCGAACGCACCGCGTCATGAGCCATTTGATAAAATGGTATTTGTTGGACATTAAAATCGCCGTAAAAAATAAAATAGCCCTTGTCAATAATCAAAAACGGTAAAAACATGGCTGCCGATATACAAAGTGCTAACAAAAAAGCCGCCAGTGTACGTTCACGCGGCTTTTGCAAAGAAGATTTTATCATGCAAACCACCTCTCTTATCCCATTATAAATAAGAAATCAAAGCGTTTTTGCCAGATTCTTAAGGTAGGCTCTAAAGCTCTCGCCCACCTCGGGATGAGAAAGAGCAACTTCACATGTAGCTTCGAGGATACCCAGCTTGTTTCCCATATCATACCGCTTTCCGGTAAAATCAACACCCGTCATTCCTTCGGTTAGTGTAAGGGTACGCATGGCATCTGTAAGCTGTATTTCGCCCCCAGCACCGGGCGGGGTTTTATCAAGAATATCAAATATTGCCGGAGGCAGTACACAACGCCCCAAAATTGAAAACAGCGAAAACACTTTATCAGGAGAGGGCTTTTCCACCATATCGGCAACTGCATAAATATTGTCGTGCAGCAAATTGACTTTTAGTGAGCTGTAACGAACGATTTGTTCGGGTGTAACTTCTTTTATTCCCACCACACCGCGACCGTATTCCTCATAAGCGCGGCATAACTGTGCACAGGCGGGATCTTCCCCGATTATTACATCATCTCCGTACAATACCGCAAAGGGTTGATTGCCTACAAAAGAACGGGCACAGCTTATCGCATGTCCCAATCCTTTTGTCTGCTTTTGTCTGATATAATAAATATTTGCAAGGTTTGTTATATCGTTTAGCTCTTTTAGTGTTTCGTCACGACCGGATTCAGCAAGCCGTTGTTCCAGCTCAATAACATGGTCAAAGTGGTCTTCGATAATGCCTTTGCCGCGATTAGTTATAA
This sequence comes from Ruminococcaceae bacterium UBA5423, assembly GCA_002409375.1. Classification (GTDB taxonomy): domain Bacteria; phylum Bacillota; class Clostridia; order Oscillospirales; family Acutalibacteraceae; genus Avimonas. The sequence goes on along the minus strand of DHNF01000002.1, from coordinate 10,084 downwards.
TTAAAATGTCATTGATCCCTGACCGCACTGCCTCCTCAACAATATACTGGAGCGCGGGTTTATCCACTATCGGGAGCATCTCTTTTGGAAGAGCCTTGCTGGCAGGAAGCACGCGTGTGCCAAGCCCGGCAGCCGGAATAACTGCCTTTGTAACCTTGCTCACTTTGAATTCCCCTTATTTTTACAAATATAAAATCAACGCCTGAAACAGCATTTGACCAAACCAAATAATACCGCTTGCTACCGCCACAAGCACCAGTGATACACCGCCCTGAGCAGCAAGTTCACGCCGATACTCGTAAACAGTTTCGGTGTTTTGGGCAGAATCTTGTCTTGAAATACGATCTATGCCGGTTTTTTCTCGTATATGGCGTATGCGAGAAACAGCCGTTTTCTTATAAACAGAATTTCCGATCATTCCAAATATAATGCGTACAAGTATATTTACTAAAAACATAAGCGTTATTATTGTAAAATATATTGTATAATTGCCGCCTTCAATAAGCCGGTAAAGTGATTCCATCATTGCCCTGTCACTGCTCATATCGAGTGCAGGCTGAATGTAGTATGCAAGAATAAAATTGTTGATAATGGTCTGGAACATAGACAGGAATAAAAGCAATCCGCCTGCAAAATAATTCTTTCGGTACAATAGCCAATAAGGCGTGAACAAAAATGCCGGCCAATTCCAGGTTGCACGGGAACCGCTGCGCGACATTTTTAAAAAGCGCGGCATATAGTAATGTGAATTAGTACCGATAAATGTAACATAATCCTCGGCAGGTATTCCGTCAATGCTTTCATCATGAGAGACTCCGCCAAAAGGGTCCATTATCGGCATACGAAACGGTGTGTATTCGCCATATCTGCCAGAAAAGGGAGGCTGCTTGCCATAAGGAGGCTGGTATTGAGCACCTCTTTTCGAATTGTCAGTACTGCTCCAATCAGGTGGCTTTAATGCAAGCCCACACCTGGCGCAAAATTCCGCAAATTCGGGGTTGGTTTTTCCACAGCGCGAGCAGGTATTTGTGCGACCTGAATTAAAATTTTGTGAATCAACCTTACTGTGCGGCGGTTGAGCAGGCTCTGTGTCACGAGGGCGCTTCCATTGACGCGATGTGCCATGATCATCGGCATATAAACAATGACCTACCTGTTTCCAGCAATCGCGATGATGAGGAGCACCACATTCGGGACAGGCGACAACATCATCTGTTTCTTTGAATTTTTCTTTACAAACTGGACACACATATCCTTCATAGAAGAACATTTTACCATTTCCTTTCACCGGCGGATTGTGTGCATTTGCCGGCTTACATTAAGGTCGGAAATTTTAAGTTCCGTGAATCCGCAACCAAAAAAGCAAGCGAGTATAAGTTTTTCTTTATTGTACCCTTTTTTATAACGCACTGCAACTTAATTGCTTTAAGTTTAAAAAAATTTTACCATTTAACATCATCATGTTGTATATGGGCAGACGAAAACGAATGGTCGGTGTCGAAATAAACAAGTCTAAATATTCCCCCTGACACAGCGACTACAATATACAATGCTGCAATGAGTGTGCTAAGAATCAGTGCTGCTCTCTTTAGTTTAGGTTTACCTTGCTCTTTTGATAGCGCAAGTGTAAAACCGCGAATAAAAAATGGCAACGGCATAAGAGAAAGCGCAACAATATTCACATTTGCCGCAATAAAACCCTCATTATTAAACGGAGAATAAAGTCCCCCGAATTTAAAAATAATTAAAACAGATAAAAATATGAGTGTTAGCCCGAATAGTAAAAGAAAAATAGAATCTGCCGCATACTCACGATGCTTTCGAGAATATGACAAATAAGAATAAAGCCCTATACCTGCAATTATAAAAGATACAAGGTATAAATATGTACATGAACGAAAATACGCGGTTTCAAGCCCCCCCTGTGTGCGCATTGAACCCTGAAAATATACAGATACAGCGAGTAGCAAGGCAGCCGCCGCAAGATAAAGAATTGCTTTGACAAATCGGGACACACACATACCATTTCCTCCTGTTTACACATCACGGTTTCAAAATTCCGATAAGACAATATCATCTAATATTTTCAATGCAGATTTGCGGTCCGCAAGCATTGTGCCGTCCTTCATCGCGCAGGCAGTACCGCAAGCGGCCGCCAAGCCTACACATTTGATTGTGGCATAATCCTTGATATAACCGATAATGAATCCTGCAAGCGAGCTGTCGCCCGAACCAACCGTTGACTTTACATCAATTTTGGGCACGACTGCCCTAATTCTTTTTTTGTTCGATACAAATACCATACCGCTTCCGCCAAGGGATACAAGTACATTTTGCACACCGCCACGACATAACATGTCTGCCGAATCCGCAATATCGTTAACCGAATCACCCTTTACATTCACAATGTTTCTCAGCTCGTGTATATTCGGTTTTATAAGCCACGGTGATACTTTCTTATAGTCATCAAAGTTTAAAATATCGCAGTCTATTGCGACAAGAGCACCAATGTTTTTTACAGCAAGTATCAGTTCGATATAATACTCTTTCGGAAAACCTACGGGCAGACTTCCGGCAAAAACCACAATATCTCCGGCGCTCACACGGCATTTAATCAATTCCATCAGCGCATTTATCATCATTGCCGACAGTTCCGGTCCTTTGCGATTGAGCTTTATGGTCTGTTCATCACACCGAAGAGTTAAGTTTTCGCGAACCGCGCCATCAATTTTTATAAGCTCGTATTTCAGATTTTCCTGATTAAGATAACCGGCAAACTCACTGCAGTTGTCTTTGCCGGCAACACTCAGACAAAGTGTTTGCATTCCAAAAGAATGTGCAACCCGGGAAACATTTATGCCTTTGCCCCCAACACCGCGTGTTTCGTATACAATGCGGTTGGTCTTGTCATAATGCAAACCGTCGGTCCATAATGTTACATCAATAGACGGATTTAGTGTAATGCAAATTATACTTCTGTGCAATTAAATTTACCTCCGTTGTGTGCGTGGAATTTAAAGTTTATGAACGATGCCATTTAACCCCTTGCGGAGTGTCCTCAAGCGCTATGCCCATATCCTTTAAAGCATCGCGCAGTCTGTCAGCTTCTGCCCAGTTTTTTTCACGGCGAGCCTGATTTCGTTTTTCAATCATTTCTTCAATTTCGCTGTCCAACACCTCCTTTTGTGTATTATAAAGCAGACCTAATACACCGGTTAGCTCATCAAAAATTTCGATAGCATTTTCACACAACTTTCGCGACGGGCGTGCATTTGGCGATGTTGCCACATTTATATCACGAACAAGCTCAAACAAAGCCGCAATTGCATCCGCCGTGTTTAAATCATCCTCCATTGCCTCAATGAATTGAGAACGCCGTTGCTTGAATAATTCAGTGTATTTATCCTCACCACCTTGATTGTCAGTATTTTCAAGCACAAACTTAAGATTCTCACGGCAGGTATAAAGCCTGTTTAATGCCGCCTTGCTTTGCTCAATCACTTCTGTGTTAAAATTTATTGGACTGCGGTAAGACGAGGATATAAGGAAGAAACGAATAGGTTCGTAACCGTATTTTTCAGCTACTGTTCTCACCGTAAAGAAATTCCCGAGAGATTTTGACATCTTTTGGTTATCTACATTGATATATCCGTTATGCATCCAATACCGTGCAAATGGGACGCCGCAAAAAGTCTCGCTTTGTGCAATTTCATTTTCGTGATGCGGAAAAATTAAATCCTGACCACCGCAATGAATGTCTATCGTATCGCCAAGATAACGGTGTGCCATTGCCGAGCATTCAATATGCCAACCGGGTCGTCCGTTCCCCCACGGTGACGGCCAGAACGGTTCACCGGGTTTTGCCGCTTTCCAAAGTGCAAAATCCATTGCATCTCTTTTTGATTCCTCCACATCAATGCGTGCGCCTGATTTTAGGTCGTCCAAAGACTGGTGAGATAGCTTGCCGTATTCATCAAAGCTGTTTGCGCTGAAATATACGTCACCGTTATCCGCCTTATATGCAAATCCTTTTTCAATCAGTCCGGTTATAAACTGTATTATTTCGTCGATGTTCTCTGTGGCACGCGGGTGAACAGTAGCTTTTTTTACATTAAGCCCGGCGGCATCAACCCAAAATTCCTTAATATATTTTTCGGCAACATCATCAAAAGAGATTTTTTCCTCTGCTGCCCGGCGTATTATTTTATCGTCAATATCAGTAAAGTTCTGAACAAATTTGACATTCCAACCGCGCCATTCGAGATACCGCCTTAACACATCAAATACACATAAAGGGCGTGCGTTGCCTATATGGATTAAGTTATAAACGGTAGGGCCGCATGCATAAATGCGAACCTCACCGTCTACAACTGTTTTAAGCTCTTGTTTTTGTCGTGTCAAGGTGTTGTATATTTTCAATCAAATCGGCCTCCTGTTTAATTGTCTTGTTTTTTATTGATTGCGGCGAGATGGGGACATCGCGCCCTAAAGACTTAGTGTAAAGTCAGGATGAGATATCCTGACTTTATTCATTCTCTTTACTACTGCTGATTTTTGCTTCTATCTGCCTTAATCGATAATCAAGCTTGCACAGCTCCTGGGATACCGGGTCGGGTATATGAATTTGGTCCATCTCCATTATCTTTTCACCGTTTCGCCTTACAATACGCGCGGGTACACCAACAGCCGTGCAATTTTCGGGTATATTATTTAGTACAACTGCGCCGGCAGCTACACGAGAGTTGTTGCCTATAGTGATAGGCCCCAAAACTTTGGCGCCTGCACCTACCATAACTCCGTTTCCCAGTGTAGGATGACGCTTGCCCTTGTCTTTGCCTGTTCCGCCGAGTGTAACGCCTTGATAGATTGTGCAGTCATCCCCGATAACGGTTGTTTCGCCGATAACAACGCCTGTTCCGTGATCTATAAACAATCTGCGCCCAATTGTTGCTGCCGGGTGTATTTCTATATTAGTTTTACGAACACAGCGTTGTGAAATCCACCGTGCAATAAATTTCATATCATGGCGGTAAAACCAGTTTGCGCGTCGGTGTGCACGCACTGCTTTAAAGCCGTTGTATAGCATCATAACTTCAAGTGAAGTACGGGCTGCCGGATCCTTGTCGCGTATAGTAGCAATATCCTCTTTTATGCGTTCAAACATAATAGTATTGTGCCCCCTCTTGCCTTATAGTCAATTAAAAAACCCCCGCTGCATAATGCAACGGAGGTGCAGTGCACGGTTCCACTCCTGTTTTAACTCGTCATTCCGTATAACGGCGGCAAACCCGCACAGAGATACTATAAGTTCCCCCTGTGTGCTAAAGGGTGCATTTCAACATGATTTCTATAAAAAACGCTTTCAGCCGAGGCGTTTTATCTCTGATATAAAATTCACGCTTACTTCTCCCTGTCAATGCATTTACTTCATTATATACAAACATTGTAAAATGTCCACAGTTTTATTATTGCTTGTTATTTGCTGTCCTTAAAATAATGACGCAGCTCCCAAATATACTGAAATCCTGATACAAGCGTTAAAACAACTGAAATCCATATAAAAACACGACCTATATCAACCGGAATTGTATATACCGAGTGCGACAGACCGAATTTTGACAAAACTGACGACTGCCATGTCCCAAACTCCAAAGCGGCAAGCATAAAAATAATAGACACAAACTGAGCCACTGTTTTTGTTTTTCCGGCAATGCTCGCGGCCACAACAACGCCGTCCTTTGCAGCAACCAAACGCACCGATGTCACCATAAATTCACGAGTGAGTATCAGCATAACCGCCCAAACATCAAGTTGACCGATTGCAAGAAAACCGATAAACGCAGCTGTAGTCAGCATTTTGTCGGCTAATGGGTCAAGAAATTTGCCAAAATTAGTAATGAGTCCATGACTGCGAGCAATTTTGCCGTCAAACATATCGGTAAGTGCTGCAATGCTGAACACAAGCGCAGCTGTTAAATAATGAAATGGGAAGTCTATTAAAAGCACCAGCAAAAACACCGGTGACAAAACAACCCTAAACAATGTAAGCCTATTGGGTATATTCATTCGCAGTATTCCCCCATCAAATCCCAATCGACAATATCGTCAATGCGTACCTTTATAATATCGCCGGCACGAACCTTACCTGCTGGGCAGGTAAAGAACACCTTGCCGTCAATGTCTGGAGCATCTGCCGCGCTGCGGCCAAACCAGCAACCGGCATAACGATCATAACTCTCAACAAGCACATCAAGAATTTTACCTGTTTGTTTTTGGTTCAATTCATCTAATATCCGTGTTTGCATTTCCATGACAATGTCACGGCGTTTTTGCTTTTCCCTTTCATCCGCGCCATTAGTCATTTTTGCAGCTTTTGTGCCCTCCTCGGGCGAAAAGGCAAAGCAACCTAACCGTTCAAATTTCATATCATTTAAAAATAAGCAAAGCTCATCAAATTCCTTTTTACCCTCTGCGGGAAAGCCTACCATAATTGTGGTGCGCAACACTATATCCTTGACAGTATTACGGATTTTCGAAATTTTTTGTCTAAGTGCAGCGTCGTCACCCTCGCGGTTCATTGCGGCAAGCACTGTTTTGCTTGAATGCTGTATCGGAATATCCAAATACTTAACAATTTTGGGCTCTTGTGCAATAGTTTTAAGAAGATCATCTGTTATGTGTTCCGGATAGCAGTAAAGAAGACGAATCCAGCGAAGCGGCTCTATTTTGCACAGCTCTTTTAAAAGCTGAGGCAGCATGGAG
>DHNF01000002.1:0-3176 GCA_002409375.1 Ruminococcaceae bacterium UBA5423 | reverse complement strand
GGAGCACCCGTAAATATCAACACCGTACAAGGTGGTGTCCTGTGCCACAAGAACAAGTTCCTTAACGCCGCTTCGGGCCAGCGTTTTGGCCTCCTTAACAAGTGTTTCGATACTTCGGCTGCGATAACGGCCGCGAATCATGGGTATTGCACAATAAGAGCAACAGTTGTCGCACCCATCGGCAATGCGCAGATAGGCATAAAACGACGGCGTTGTTTGAATACGCTCACCATCAAGGCTCCAGCAGCTTTTGTCGGGAAAACGCTCAATGCTCTCCCCGCTTACAACCTTTTTCACTACCTGCACGATATCACTATTCGCACCTAGCCCGATAACAGCATCACATTCGGGCATTTCCCTCATAATTTCGGATTTGTATCGTTCAGCCATACATCCGGTAACAATAATCTTCTTTATTCGCCCTTCATCTTTGAGTTTTGCAAATTCGAGAATCTGCTCAATGGATTCTCTTTTTGCGTCCTCAATAAACCCACAGGTGTTGATAATGACGACATCAGAAAGTCCGCTATCTGCTGTCAGTTTCATACCTGCGTTTTTTAAGCTGGCAAGCATTATCTCGGCATCCATTTGATTTTTAGGGCAGCCAAGAGTAACCATTCCAATTTTATAATTCATCAATACCAAAATCCTGTTCTTCAGTATGCCACATTTCAATAGCGCGCCTTATTGTATAACTGTCAAAGCCATATCGCGCCAAAGAAGCTGCAGCTTTTTTTATATGTTCATTGCAGCTTTTCTTATTATAATGCTTTTTATTTAGCAGTGCAAGCGCCTGACTAACATCGTTTGACTCTATCGATTCTGTTGCGTTTTGTGCGATTTCCCTGTCCACACCAAGCCTGCAAAGCTCCATTATTGCGCGCTTTTTGGGATACAGCTTACGGTTAATCAAGTATTCGGCACGCTGTTTTGCAAATCGCTCATCGTCAATATAACCTAAACTTTGCATTTGCTCTGCAGTTTCTGCCGCTGTCTTTGAATCGGCAACAAGGCGCAGCTTTTTTTCAAGCTCGTCAAAGGAGTGATCGCGCATCGACAACAGATACAGTGCTTTTTCTTTTGCGCGCCGCTTGTTTGACTGCGTAACAAGCTCCTCAAGCTGCCGATCTGTCAATGTGGAACCAATTTTATAAGGCGATTCATTGAATGTAGCAATGTCAACCATTTGTGCCTCATTGTCGTCAAACTCAAGCCGATATAGGCGGCCACGATATTTTTTTAAACTGGTTATAACCATTGGCAAATCCGGCTTTCAGCTATGTATTTCAATTAATCATCGACCGATATATCAATTTTTGCCTTTGCGACATCGGCTCTGATTTTTGCGGCCGCCTCAATCGGAATTTCGACGGGCTGCTTCTGACGCAGCTTAGCCGAGCGTCCTACCGGGTTTAGCTTATCTATATTATTCAAAACATGCTGTTCAATTTCCGCAACCAATTCTGGATTATCCTTTAAAATGGCTTTAACATTGTCACGCCCTTGTCCCAAGCGATTATCATTATATGAAAACCACGAGCCTGATTTTTGAATTATGTCAAGCTTAACAGCCAAATCCAACAATTCGCCCTCATGTGATATGCCTTCACCGTACATTATGTCAAACTCGGCCTCTTTAAAAGGAGGAGCTACTTTGTTCTTTACAACGCGCACACGGGTATGCGATCCAATTGCATCGCTACCCGATTTTAATGTTTCTGTACGCCGTACATCAAGCCGCACCGATGCATAGTATTTCAGCGCATTGCCTCCTGCTGTTACCTCGGGATTTCCATACATTACTCCAACCTTTAATCGAAGCTGATTAATAAATACCGCCATGCAGTTTGATTTTGACACTGCACCGGCCAGCTTGCGCATAGCCTGCGACATAAGACGTGCCTGCAAACCAACATGGCTGTCGCCCATCTCGCCCTCAATTTCGGCACGCGGCACCAGCGCAGCAACTGAATCTATAACCACAATGTCAATAGCGCCCGACCTTATAAGAGCCTCGGCAATCTCCAATGCTTGCTCACCTGTATCTGGCTGAGATACAAGAAGAGAATCAACATCAACGCCAAGCGCGCCAGCATAAACCGGGTCAAGTGCGTGCTCCACATCAATAAATGCGGCCTCGCCGCCTTTTTTCTGTGCCTCGGCAACGACATGAAGTGCTAATGTCGTTTTTCCGGATGCCTCCGGTCCGTAAATTTCTACAATGCGCCCACGCGGCAAACCGCCAATACCCAAAGCTGCGTCCAACATCATTGATCCTGTCGGGATAGCATCGACATTCATGCCAATATTCTGACCAAGCCGCATGATCGCACCTTTGCCGTAGTTTTTTTCAATCTGCATAAGCGCAAGTTCTAACGCCTTTTTTTTGTTATCATTATCAGTGGCGCTGTTTTTTCGGGCTGTCGAAACGGACGTCTTTTTATTGTTAACCGCCATAATTTATTCCTCCTGTTTATTACACTCAACTGTAATACGACTATTATAAAGGATTGGTGTTAATAAATCAACAATGCGGCAAACCCGAATTCTCTTTGCTATTAAGCCGGCTTGCTTTTTTTGTGTCATAAAGAATTATAAAAATCAATGAAGCAGCAAGCCCACAAACCATACCAAAAAAGTCCAAAATAACATCCTGTATCATACCGGCTCGTCCAGGTGAAAATAGCTGTATGCATTCGTCTGTAACGGCAGCCGCAAGACCGAAAAACAGCGGTATAAATACACATTTAAGCACATTTTTTGTATATGAGCGAAGAGTGAGTCCCAATAAAACGCCAAGTATGCCGTATTCAACAAAATGGGCAAGTTTGCGGATTGCATAAGGTGATACAGTTATCGCCAAACCTAACGAGTCAAACATACTTTGTAAAAAGTTCACAACGCGGCCACTATGCTCAGAAGACGTTTCACCCGATTGAGCAGAGTTAGCAAATATTAGGGCTGCAAAAAACAAAGTTAAAATTGTCATCAATATTCTTAGTCTGTATTTGACGATATGTTTCATTTTATTTCCTATCTTATTTTTTGAAAATTATACCATATTGCAACATTTAAAACAATACTAAGTCTGTTTAAGTCTGTTTTATCGTGTTATTTAAAAGAAAAAAACTAAAGAAATAAACAGTCAATTTTGTTTGAGTTTCCCCATTTTTAAA
>DHNF01000041.1 GCA_002409375.1 Ruminococcaceae bacterium UBA5423 | reverse complement strand
TTTGATATCGACACCCGCGAATTGACACGAATAATTCGCGGGTGTCGATATCAAAAAGACCTATAATATTGTTATATTTTAAAAAAGCATCAAGATTGCCCTCACTTCTGTAATTGGAGGGTTCTTGACACCATTCCCTAACAATATATGCTTTCAAGTGCGGGTGCTTGCTTTCAAAATCAGATGGGATAACGCCGTAATTGCCGATTAACGGAAATGTTTGAACAACCATTTGTCCGTAATAATTGGGGTCGGTTAGCGTTTCAAGATAACCGGTCATTGATGTGGTGAAAACTATTTCCCCGGTAATATCTCCCTGCGCTCCAAAGCGCTTTCCTTCAAAAACCCGTCCGTTTTCAAGCAGTAAATAGGCCGTGTTTTCCATGCGGTTACCTCCGATAATTAATTGAAATTAAACTGTTTGGGTGTGTTGACGGGCAAAACCCGTCCTTCTATTTTGAATAATGCACATCATTCTAACCGAATATTATACAGACCGGATAGCGATTGGTCAAGTACAACCGTTTGAATTTTACATTTTAATTTTAATTGCAATATTTTAATTTTAGCCATGACCTGCAAATCCTCTTTTATGAGGACAGAGAGTTTAACCTGTATTCTGACGGTGTTAAGCCTTTGCGTTTTTTAAATACTCGTGAAAAATACAGCGGGTCGGCATATCCGACAGAGCTTGCAACCGCGGATATTGACAGCGAACCATCACGCAGCAGGCTGCATGCCTCGTTCAATCGGTATTTTTGAAGATATTCATTCGGGGATATATTGAAAAACTCAATAAATGCACGGTATAGCTGGCTGCGGCTGATACCTACAAACGATGCTATATCAGAAACGCTGATACTGTCTGCAAAATTGTGCTGAATAAACCTAAGTGCCTGTGCAAGATAATCTCGAAGATCATATGATAACCGATTTTCATCCTGCGCCCGCATAAGCTTGCTTAAAAAAATATACAGATTGCCTGTCATTTCAGCCTCGGACGCGGGTGAATAGCCGCTTTTTTGATATATATTAAGCAAAAGCGGTTTTATCTCATCAATATCGGGGAGTTTTAATACAGGAGTTTCTTTTGTGAATCCTGAAAGATTTACAAGTCGAAGAGCCTCGGTGCCGTTAAACCCGACCCAGTAATATTCCCAAGGGTCGGCGCTATCCGCCGAGTACGATGCGATTTGTCCGGGAAATATCAAAAACATCTCACCGGAGCAAAGCGAATAAGATTGGTTTTGATAATTGAATATACCCTTTCCCGAGGCAATATAATGTATAAGATAATGGTCACGTGTTGCAGGGCCCCAAGTGTGGCGACTGTCGCATTTTTGATATCCAGTATTGAATACTGCAAGACTAAGATTTTCGAGTGCTGTGCTTTTAAATTGATGCTTGTTGCTTTCCATTATAATGCCCCATAAATTATTATCTTCGTAGCAAGATGTTTGAATACAAATACAGTATGATTAAATTATAAAGTATCCTGCAACAAATGTCCATACAAAGGGTGGATAAAATAATTGAATTATCGCAAATTTTATATAATAATTAAATAACAACTATTAAGGATGTGAGAAACGCTCATGTATACGGTGGACATGCTGCTTAAACGCATTGAATCGGGACATTATGACCGCACTTTTGCACGCCTGTATGGAAACGAAATTGATAAGCAAAGGGCCCGCTATAGACAAGCGGTGCTTAAATTCAGCGAAATATACGGCAGTGAGCGCAAGGCCGTACTATTTTCGGCGCCGGGGCGTACAGAAATCGGTGGCAACCACACCGACCACAACCACGGCCGCGTATTGGCGGCAAGTGTCAACCTTGATATAATTGCTGTTGCATCTTTGTCGGACCAAAATGCAATTCGAATTAAATCTGAAGGATTTGATGAGGATACGGTGTCACTCAACGATTTGTCACCAAAACAGGAAGATCAAGGACATTCAAGTGCTTTGATACGGGGATTAGCAGAAAAATTTGCTAAAAATAAATTTAAAATCGGGGGCTTTGACGCTTATACGACATCAAATGTGCTAAAAGGCTCGGGGCTTTCGTCCTCGGCAGCGTTTGAGGTGCTTGTCGGTACGGTTTTGAATCATCTGTATAACGACGGCAATGTTGGTGCTGTTGAAATTGCTAAAATGGCACAGTATGCAGAAAATGTTCATTTTGGCAAGCCTTGCGGTCTGATGGATCAGACTGCTTCGGCAGTGGGCGGAATAATAACAATTGATTTTGCTGATATTCAAAATCCCTTGATAAGAAAGGTGGATTTTGATTTTGCAAGCACCGGATATAATTTGTGTATTGTGGATACCGGCGGCGACCATGCTGATCTGACCCACGAATATGCGTCGATAACAGTTGATATGAAAGCTGTTTCAAAGTCTCTCGGTGTTAATTTTCTTCGTGAAACCAATATGGATATGCTGCTTAAAAGCTTGCCGTTAGTCCGCAAAAACCACGGAGATCGCGCTGCATTACGCGCAATACATTTTCTGCGTGACAACCAACGCGTGAGCAGTCAGGTTAATGCACTCCAGTCAGGCGATTTTGACGAGTTTTTGCGTCTTGTAATTGAATCGGGTCATTCGTCGTTTGAATATCTGCAGAATGTATATTCTATCAGCAATACAAATGAGCAGGGACTTTCGCTGGCACTTTGTCTTGCTCAGGGCATACTTGATGGCGAGGGGGCATGGCGGGTACACGGTGGAGGTTTTGCGGGAACTACGCAGAATTTTGTGCCGTCAAGTCTGCTGCCGATGTTTTGCAGCCAAATTGAAAGCGTATTTGGCAAAGGCAGTTGTCATGTCTTGACAATTAGACCGGTCGGCGGCGTTTGCCTGGACAACTTAAACATATGAGAAAGGAATGTACATTTCAATGTCAGAGCTTAGAAAACACCCGCTTACAAACGACTGGATTATGATTGCATCTCACCGTCAAAGCCGGCCGCAGATGCCAAAAGATTATTGTCCGTTTTGTCCGGGGTCGGGAAAAGTGCCCGATAACTATGATGTTTATAAATATGACAATGATTTCCCGGCACTGTCACAAAACCCACAGCAGCCCGACAGCGTTGATACCGATTTTTTTGAAACGGCACCGGCATACGGCAAATGTGAGGTTATATTGTATTCTCCCGAGCATACCGTAACGTTGCCCGAACTTCCGACTGAACATATATGCAAGCTTGTCGATTTATGGGTCGAGCGTTTTGAGGATTTAAGCCGGGATGAACAGATAAAATATATCTTTATTTTTGAAAACCGCGGTGATGTTGTGGGCGTTACAATGCCGCACCCACATGGGCAAATTTACGGCTATTCTTTTATCCCCAAAAAGCTGGAACTCGAGCTTGAAAACTCACGCCATTATTTTAAAGAGAAAACTAAGTGTTTGTTTTGTGATATGCTAAGTGAGGAAATATCGTTTGGAAAACGTGTTATTTTCAAAAATGAGCATTTTACCGTATTTTTACCGTTTTTCACCGAATACCCTTACGGCGTATATATAATGAGCAACAAACATGTTCCGGATATTACGAAATTTGATGACGAGCAACGCACAGCACTGGCAGAAACGCTGCGCTTGACTTGCGGCATGCTTGACAGCTTGTTTGATATGAAGTTTCCGTACATGATGTGTATGTACAATCAGCCGGTAAACGGGGAGGACGCGACAGATTATTTTCATTTCCACATAGCATTTTATCCGCCGATGCGTAGTGCCGATAAGATAAAATATAATGCATCAAGCGAAACGGGTGCATGGGCTCATTGTAACCCAACATGCCCCGAGGATACAGCCATCGAACTTAGAGAAGCGTACAAACGATTTTTAAAAAAATAATATCATATGCAAAACAGCGCGATGTGTGTCATCGCGCTGTTATTAATTCCGGCTTTAGCGTGTAATAAACCCCCGGTTCTACCGGGGGTAGACAAAAAGAGCTTTAGCGTGAGAAAAACCTCCTAATGTTATACTAGT
>DHNF01000075.1:6494-11540 GCA_002409375.1 Ruminococcaceae bacterium UBA5423 | reverse complement strand
GTTGTAAAACGGAAAATGACGCCCCAAATCAAGCTTGTCGGCACTGCAACGGGAACGCCAATTTCGCCTGCTCCTTTTAAGATTGAGGTGGACAAAAAAGGCCAGCCAGTAAAATACACTGCCAAGCATTACGGCAAAGCGACCGCATACAGCAGTGACAGGGGATATGCGGGCACTCGCACCGCATCAGGTCGCAAAGCGCAGGTAGGCGTCGTGGCGGTTGATCCCAGGCGTATTCCTTACGGCACCAAGCTGTATATAGTGTCTCCCGACGGGTCTTATGTTTATGGCTATGCCGTGGCAGGCGATACCGGCACTGCGTTACGCGATGGCCGAGTGTTGGTCGATTTGTTTTTTGACCATTATGAGGAATGTCTAAGATTCGGAGCAAAGCGTCTTAATGTGTATGTAATAGGATAAATGTTAAAGGGCTGCTGCAAAAACGAAAGTTTAGCCGCAGCCCTTGTTACTGTTGATGTTTTCGCTTAAATTTGATGTGCTCTAAAAGCTTTAAATATCGTTCCTAAGACAAACCATATGAATTTGGGGTGAAATAATGGAAAAGGCAATATTTGGCGGAGCATTATTTATTGGTGGGTGCATAGCAGGCTTTGCATCGTTATTATTGGATATCGAGCGTACATATAGATTTGTACTTATGAATTTTAGCCTTGTTTGTATAATAATTGGTATAATCTTAGGAATATCCAGTATCGTCAAGAGAAAAAATGATTGATTCTTAAAATAGACGAAAAAGGGCTGTATCAAGCTGAAATCTCAGCAAATGATACAGCCCCTTTTTTTATTGCATCAGCGGCGGGATGGAGGCTTCCCACCCTGCAAATTGCGTATATCCTCGGCACCGTAGGGAGCGCCGTCCTCGGCGTTCCGATTGAAATTGCGTCCTCTGTCAATAGGTTAATGGATTATGTTAATCGTTTTTTTGTAGGACGCGATGCCCCATCGCGCCGTTTTTCATGTTTTATGGGCATCAAAATATACAGAAAATTTAGTATTAAAATAATTTTTGTTACACATAGCAAAGATCTGGACTAATCAAGTGAATCAAATACAGTTTGAATTATCTTGCCACAACCCGGCGGTGAATACACCCAGTGGTCAATGTGACCCTCGGTTATAAAATACTTCGGCGGTGTGCACTCGATAGGGGTCGGTGAAGAAGTATCTATTATTACAAGCTTAAGCTTCATTTTGGATGGTAGTATGCTTTTTATGTATACACCGGCACTCTGACCGGGAAAAACTCCACCTCGGGGCTCGGCAAGTCCCGCAAGGTTTGGCGTAAGCTCGACAAAAACTCCGTATTCCTCTACCGATCGTATAATACCTGCAACGGTTTCGCCCTGAGAGAACATAGCGGCATTTTCTTCCCATGTCCCCAACAGTTCGCGCTGGGACAAACAAATTCTGCCGTCTTGTAATGATGACACAACTCCGAGTATATCCATTCCCGGACAAAAACGGTCAGAGGGATGGGAAATTCGGCTAACCGACAAACTGGCTATCGGCATAAGAGCAGGCAGACCGCAGCCAATGTCGCAAAAAGCTCCGAATGACTCAAGTCGTGTTATTCTTGCCGGAATAATGTCACCGCAGCAAAGATGTCTTATATAATCATATCGGCATTTTTCTTGTGCCTCACGACGAGACAAAATAGCGCGCTTTTTGCCGCCCGGAATATCCTCAAAACCTTTAACGACAAAGCACACTGGTTTGCTGACGCGCGAAATTAACGCAATGTCCCGCGTCAAGCCCTCAGCAATGCCTATCGCACCTTCATAATAGGGAATAATTCCTTGCATGCAGGGCATATCAACATGAAGTGAATGCGAGGCGTCGCACAGCACTGCTCTCGCTTCAAGAACTCGGCCTTCAAGTGCGGCTTCAGTCAGTCCGGCCTGGGAGCTGATATATTTTTGGTTGCAAACGGTATCAATAAGACAGCCTTCGGGATAGAATTCATTCATTTTTTAACACGCCTTTCCTATTAGGTCTTGCGCAGTTTGATTTTGCGCTTTTTGTCACCATACAATTAATATGCAAAAGAGCGTGCGTCCATGCCTTGAATTTGGTGAAAGAATAACAAACCAGCATTATGTACAGAGAAATTTTTAAAGGCGACGTATTTTATTTTTTTAAATATTATGTAAATTTTCTTGTTATATTTACTCTTAGTATAGTTATTGCAACTAAAGGTAAACTATTATAGTTAAAAACTCGCAGTTATAGCACGGCGTGATTTTCTGAGAAAGGGCGTATTTTATGAAGACTAAAAGTCAGACAAATGCATTGATAAATGAAACATCTCCCTATTTGATTCAGCATGCTCATAATCCTGTTGACTGGTATCCGTGGGAATCTGCGGTTTTTGAAAAAGCAAAAAATGAAAACAAGCCGATATTTCTTTCAATAGGCTATTCCACCTGTCATTGGTGTCATGTCATGGCAAAGGAGAGCTTTGAAGATAGGGAGGTGGCGGATTATCTCAATAAATATTTTGTTTCAATAAAAGTGGACAGGGAGGAACGCCCTGATATAGACTCGGTTTATATGAATGTATGTCAGGCAATGACAGGCAGGGGTGGCTGGCCTCTCACTATTATAATGACGCCTGATCAAAAGCCTTTTTTTGCGGGAACTTATTTTCCTAAATACCAAAGTTTCGGGCATCCCGGTTTGTTAAAGCTGCTTGAAACGGTTGCAGGAAAGTGGAAGTCATCTCCCGAACGGTTGATTTCTGACAGCGAGTATATTACAAAAACGCTTACCGACTCGGCAAAAGACGAAAAAAACATGAAACAGCCGGGCACGCTGCCTGTGACTAAGGCAGCAAGATATTTTGAACGTGCGTTTGACTCTGATTATGGTGGGTTTGGCAGCGCGCCAAAGTTTCCGACACCTCACAACCTGATGTTTTTGCTCCGTTTATATCACACAAAAAATGATAAAAATGCTCTTTTAATGGTAGAAAAAACTCTTGCCCAAATGTATCGGGGCGGAATATTTGACCATGTAGGGTTTGGGTTTTCGCGATATTCCACCGATTCAAAATGGTTAGTTCCGCATTTTGAAAAAATGCTTTATGATAATGCACTGCTCACAATAATTTATTTAGAAACCTATGCAGTAACAAACAACCCTCTTTATAAAACAGTCGCCGAAAAGACATTGACCTATATTAACAGAGAAATGACCTCGCCCGATGGCGGGTTTTATTGCGCACAGGATGCCGACAGCGAGGGCGAGGAGGGCAAGTTTTATACATTTACTATAGATGAAATAAAAGCTGTGCTTGGCAATGAAGACGGTAAACGGTTGTGCCAAAGATTTTCGGTTACATCACAGGGCAGCTTTGAAGGAAAAAATATATTAAATCTTATTGACAATGCCGAATATTTTAAAAATGACGAGAAAATTGAACAAATGCTGTCCAAGCTTCGCGAATACCGCGATAAACGAACAACGCTGCACAAAGACGACAAAATGCTTACAGCATGGAACGCTTTGATGATTGTCGCATTTACAAAGGCTTTTCGTATACTGGGACAGCCAAGTTATCTCAACTCGGCTGTTAAGGCGCTTGAATTTATAAGTACAAACCTTACTGATAAAAAAGGTGAATTGTATATCAGCTTTCGCAATGGCAAGGCACAAGGGTCGGGGCTGTTAGATGATTATGCATTTTTGGCATGGGGCTACCTTGAGCTCTATGAATCGACTTATAATATCAGGTATTTAAGTCACTGTGAGTCGTTGTCAAAAAAAATCCTGTCACGGTTTGCGGATAATGATGGCGGGTTTTATATGAATGCATCTGCCGGCGAACAGCTCATAATCAGGCCAAAGGAACAATATGACGGTGCAATGCCGTCGGGCAACTCTGTTTTTGCCTATTGCCTCATAAAGCTTGCATATTTGACGGGAGAAGTTTTTTGGCAGCAGCAGGCCGATTTGCAGCTTTCGTTTTATTATTCGCGTTTTGAAGAACAGCCCTTTGCCCATAGCTTTGCTTTGATTGCTCTTATGCTGTCGGTTTTTCCGACAAAAGAGGTAGTTTGCGCCGTAAATGAAGACATGTTCGAAAAAACAGTTAAAACTATCACACAGGGATTTTACCCTCAAACATCTTTTTTAGTTAAGACGGCCGCAAATGCTGGTGAATTGGAAAAGCTTGCACCCTTTACAAAAAATTATGCGTTACAGCAGGGGCAAGCTTCGGCATTTTATATATGTGAAAACAAAAGCTGCCAAGCTCCGGTAAATAGTCTTGAAGGAATGCTAAGCCATTTAAAATAAATATGTACATGAAAAGCGCCCCTGTTGAATAACGGGGGCGTCTTAAGCTATTTATTAACCCTGAAGCTGTGTTTTCACTTGTTGTATATCGTTATCGTTTGCTGAAATCGCCGGTTTATAAAACCCCTTTGTTTCTGCCATTTTATATAAATCATACTGGGATGTTTCGCAATTGTTTCTTATTTGCTGAAGTGCAGATCTCAGTTGTAGATTAGAGCATTCCGAAATTGTAGTT
Organism: Ruminococcaceae bacterium UBA5423; assembly: GCA_002409375.1. Taxonomy (GTDB): domain Bacteria; phylum Bacillota; class Clostridia; order Oscillospirales; family Acutalibacteraceae; genus Avimonas. Next base: position 6,988 of record DHNF01000075.1, on the reverse strand, counting down.
GCATAAAAAGTGAGGCTACTCTTCATCATAGACAGCGCATCATTGACCATGGTCTTGTCCTGTATCATAACAATTTCCTCCTATTTCAAAAAAGACATGAGCTGTTGCTTTGTACCTTGGGCGTCCTGTGCCGAGCTTTCAAAAAACTTTTTTACCTCCGGGTCCATTGCCTGCTGTGCGTATGACTGCAACTTTTCTCTGGCTGTATCATGTCCGCTGATGATATGGCGCAAATTTTGTAATTCGACCTGATTTAAATGTGACATAAGAAATCTCCTTTCAGAATTTTCATGGATTATTATTACTATTATTTTAAATAATATTCATTGATTAATTTACTTCATTGTAACAAGATGAATTAGGTGCGCAATACTGGGTATGCTTTCTCCCTGCTGTGTCGAAGTTGGCGACATAAGTGCACCGGTGGCAACAAATAAAACATTGTTGAGCTCGCCTGCTTCCATTTTCCTCAGTATATATGAGCTTAGCACTGC
>DHNF01000075.1:2105-6372 GCA_002409375.1 Ruminococcaceae bacterium UBA5423 | reverse complement strand
GGCGGAACAGCCACAGCCTGACCCGCCGGCGTGTACGTCCTGCTTGCTTCGGTCATAAATCATCAATCCACAGTCGGTATAATTTGACCCAAGCGCAAAGTTTTTTCGCTCCATAATTTCAAGCAAAAGCTCGCTGCCTACCGCTCCGAGATCACCGGTTACGATAAGATCATAATCATCCGGTTTGGTTGACGTATCCTTAAAATACGCTGAAATGGTTTCGGCTGCAGCAGGTGCCATCGCAGCTCCCATATTGTTGGCATCATTTATACCCAAATCTGTAATGCATCCTATGGTGACATCAGATATTCGAACCCCGCTGCCGCCAAGACCAACAATTACTGCACCGGCTGCCGTTGCGGTCCACTGGGAGGTCGGGGGTCTTTGACCTCCGTATTCAAGCGGAAACCTAAACTGACGCTCGGCCGAACAAAAATGTGATGAGGTGAGAGCGCAACAAATGTCGGCAGCTCCGCTATCAACAAAAATTGATGAAAGAGCCAAAGTCTGTGCCATAGTGGAACAAGCCCCAAATTGACACAAAATCGGAACACCATATTCCCTCATGCCGAATGTGGATGCAATGCTTTGATTTAGAAGATCGCCGACAAAAAGATAGTTTAGCTGCGAGGGCGACAAACCCGCTTTATTAAGAACCCGCATAAATGCCTCACGCTGAAGGGCACTTTCAGCTTTTTCCCATGATTTTTCACCGAGAGTGGTATCCTCAAAAATCATATCAAAATAGCGTCCGAGAGGCCCTTCGCCCTCTCGTTTACCTACCACCGCCGCAGAACCTAATATCGTAGGCCTGCCGGACAGCGTTACCGTATATTGTCCCAAGCGTTCCGGCATAACTACCCTCCTTTATTTGAACATCGTGACGAGATTAAGAATCAGCCCATAAATAATTGATGCAGTTATCCCGTAAACCAGTACCGGGCCTGCAATTGTGAACATTTTGGCAGCCAGGCCCATGATTAAACCTTCGCTTTTAAATTCTATAGCCGGAGCTACAATAGAATTTGCAAATCCGGTTATTGGAACCAACGTTCCCGCGCCTGCGTGCTTGGCAATATCATCGTATAAGTTAAGCGCCGTTAGCACTGCACTCAAGGCGATTAGTACTGAAGAGCCGATAAGGCGGGCATCTTTGAGCCCAAGACCTGTATCCAGCACAAGGCTGGTTATAACCTGTCCGATGGCGCATATCAAACCGCCTATGAGGAATGCCTTGATACAGTTTTTCAAAACAGGTGATCGCGGGGCAACTTGATCACTCAATTTTCGATATTCTTGTGCGGTAACCTCCACAAACATGCCCTCCTTGTTTTAATAAACCTATTTTCTCCGCACGTGACGTAAATTATTCAGCAGTCAATGCTTTAACGTAACATCTTTTGTTATTTCACATATTATGGCATGAGAGAAAAGGAAAGGGGGGCAAACCCATATGGGCGGCCTTAATAAACTGTTTAACGATATGGATTGCGCATGGATCCTGTTTATTATTGTATTGATCCTCTTGTGCTGCGACGATAATCATGGCTGCTGCTAAGCACCATAAATCGTTCGCTTTTAGCAGAAGGTCGTACAAAAACCGTGCTTGCAAACAGATTCAGATTAGTTAAGACATTTCCTCTGTCTCACGCTTGCCTGAATTAAAAAGTTGAAAATGGTTTACTTACTCACTTTTCACAGGCGGAGCAAGTGGCATCCCCCAAAGCGCGTATCTGTATTCAAGTGCAAAAAACGCAGGGCAGTTCATTCGTCCTGCGTTTTACTTGTGCAATCCTCAATTTTAATCAACGAAAAAATTAATAAAGTTAGTGAAAGGGAATTTGATATGAACAACGACTACGATTCGAACCCATACGAAAAATTAATACGTATGGGACGCATGGATCCCCCTCAATATTCAACGCCGAAAAGCAATCCAAAATCTAATGATTTTGGGCCAAACCCGTTCGTCATAAATATTGAGAAAGCAACCTTGCAAAATAATTATTTTCGTACGGCATTATGGACGGGCAACTATCTGCAGCTTACCTTAATGAGTATTAAACCAGGGCAAGATATTGGTTTAGAAATCCATAATGACCTTGACCAATTCCTAAGAATCGAACAAGGTCAAGGAGTTGTAATGATGGGAGATAGCAGAAATAACTTAGACTTTAGAAAACGGGTATATGACAATTATGTCATCTTAATACCTGCCGGAAAGTGGCATAACTTAGTCAATACCGGTCGCGTCCCGATTAAATTGTATTCCATATATGCACCGCCTCAACACCCGTTTGGTACAGTTCACGAAACCAAAAAAGATGCCGAGGAAGAACACGAATAAATACATCAACTTGCATAAAACGCGTTTGCTACTGCATAATTTCAATAAAACACGATAAAAAGCAGAGCCGAAAATTATGATTCTGCCTTTTTATCGTGTTTTGTTTTTATCTGAGTTTATTGCCATATTTATCGGTAAAATTATTAGTTGCGATTAAAATAATGTCTATCAGCCACCAGATTCCAAGCCCGCCTGCAGTAAGCAGCTTGAGAATTCCGGTTCCGACCTTACCGACATAAAAACGGTCAATTCCCAACTCGCCGAGAAAAATAGAGAGTATAAGCGCTACTGTTTTGCTTTTCATGACAATCCCCCTAAACCTAAAATCCGCCGCTAAATAATCATAAGATTAATCGAATCTTTAATATTATGTCGTGAAGCATTGTCATTATGAATTTTATTTTGCGCGTATACGCATGCGTATTATAATTATCACAAAAACCAAGATAACAAACGCGCAGGCAACAACCCTTATTATTTCAGTTGGTGTTGCGGTACCTTTTGATAACAAATGCGCAATATTAACCACACCGAAAACAGCAGTGGCTGCAGCTGCGACAACCGGCAAAATTAGTGATAGCTTACCAAGTTTAATGTTGCTGCCAGCCGGAACATGCTTTGCAAGCAGACTAAAAACCAAGCCAAGCAGTGCAGTCAAGACAGTTACGCCAATAAACATTTTCCAATTAACTAAAGCAATCTGAGTTATATCAAATTCTCCGGTGTCGGCGTTTTGTATTTTTGAAAAAACAAGCACAATATCAACAATTATGCCTGCAGCAAGAAGAGCTTTGCTAATACCCGAAAACAGTAAGGCCAGATCGGGGGCTTTGGCACGCGGTACGGTTCTAGCGATCGATTCGCCGCGAATATCTACCATGCGCGAAAGAGTGGTAGCGCCGACAACCGTGATAAGAGTTTCCGGCAACATATATGTTGCGTTGTATATTAGTGAAAACAAAAGCCCGTCGGCGCTGGGTATAGATACTCCTGCCCATACGGTACACCCGGATATGACATGAGCGATATATCGCAGCAGGCAAACCAGTACAGTCCCTGCTACAAGTCCTGCAGCCTGGGTTTCAAAGTGTTTGCGGAATATACCTGCAAATCCCAAAAAAGCAAATGCTGCGATATAGTCAAGGAAAATTATTGCAACAGCTGCCCATTCCGATGTAGCATAGGACAGGTTATTTAAACCCAACAGCATTTGTAACAGTGCAAATGCAAGTGCCGCAAAAAGTCCTTGTTTGATGCCACGGCGATAGGCTACAATAATAATAGGAAGCATACTAAAAGCTGTTACGCTGCCGCCGTAGGGCAGGTTGATTATTGGCACCATACTTAAAATTGTTGCAATGGAAAGCATGATGCCGCTTTCGGCCAGAAAAAGCGTTTTAGTGGTTTTCATTATAAAACCCCTTTCAAATAGATAAGAACTATAAAAAGATAAAACCTCCACACCGTGGAGGTTTAGTTTAAGCCGGAAATAAAATGTGCCCGGACGATTAAAACATCCCTCCGCCGGTATTATCCGGATCAGGTTTCAGGGTTTAAAGTCGCGGACTTATTCTCAGCCGGCCGATGTGCCAGCACCCCTTGTCTTTTTATATTATGTTTTTTGTTTTTAACGGTAACCGTACATTTAATATAGGCGTTCTTAACCTGTTTGTCAAGTGGAGATTTTAGTTTTGGAGGGACGTGATGCCCCTCAACAAAGAGTTTGACAAGAAAATTAAGAAATATAAAAAAAGTACTTGCTTTTTCAGTAGTTATCATGTAATATAATTGGGCGTGACTAAAAACAGGGATGTTTAAGGCGTTTTTCGTTTATGTCACCAGACTGCACGATATGCGATGACGCGGGAGGTTGCGGCAATTTGCCGGTTTTTCCGCTGAGTATGTCCGATTTTAAACCGG
>DHNF01000075.1:1474-1993 GCA_002409375.1 Ruminococcaceae bacterium UBA5423 | reverse complement strand
TGTCCGATTTTAAACCGGGCGACCATTACCATACGGCGGCAATTCTTTTGGGGTTGCAAAGAAGTGTGCTGTATGAAAGGCGTTGAATTTCACCCGGACTCGCTGCAAAGACAGCAATCCGGTTTTTTTACCGCCGACAGACGAAACACCCGGCGGTGTGTGCAGATTTAACGTTGCCCGCCAACTATATTCAAAGGAGGCGTTTTTTGTGGCAGTCAAAGAAAAAATTCGTATTCGCATCAAGGGGTATGATCATCAACTTGTTGATCAGTCTTCAGAGAAGATTGTAGAGACCGCACGGCGGACAGGCGCCCGCGTTTCCGGACCGGTACCTCTTCCTACCGAAAAAGAAGTAGTAACAATACTTCGCGCCGTTCACAAGTACAAGGATTCTCGTGAGCAGTTTGAAATGCGCACACACAAGAGATTGGTGGACATACTTCGCCCTTCCAACAAAACAGTTGAGGCCCTCATGGGTCTTGAGCTCCCCGCCGGAGTTGAGATTGAAATCAAACTGTA
>DHNF01000075.1:1071-1299 GCA_002409375.1 Ruminococcaceae bacterium UBA5423 | reverse complement strand
TTGAGATTGAAATCAAACTGTAAATTAATCGGTTTGTTTATTCACGGCGAGGTCATGTTGGTTTCCAAAGCGGGAATCAACCAATAACCAAGGAGGTATAGAATATGCAAAAAGGCATTATCGGCAAAAAAGTCGGTATGACCCAGGTTTTTGACCAAAAAGGCAATGTTGTGCCCGTTACCGTAATTGAAGCCGGTCCATGCCCGGTGGTTCAGAAAAAAACAAAAG
>DHNF01000075.1:619-901 GCA_002409375.1 Ruminococcaceae bacterium UBA5423 | reverse complement strand
GGTGGTTCAGAAAAAAACAAAAGAAAATGACGGTTATATTGCGGTACAGATGGGGTTTGGAGATGTATCGGTCAAAAGAGTTAATAAACCATTAAAAGGACACTTTGACAAGGCCGATGTCGCTCCTAAAAAAGTTTTGCGTGAATTTCGTTTTGATGACTGCGATTCTTTCAATATTGGCGATATAATAAAAGCCGATACTTTTCAGCCCGGTGACCGTGTAGATGTTACCGGAACAAGCAAGGGCAAAGGGTTTGCAGGTGTTATTAAGCGTTGGAACTT
>DHNF01000075.1:0-487 GCA_002409375.1 Ruminococcaceae bacterium UBA5423 | reverse complement strand
GTGTTATTAAGCGTTGGAACTTTAGCCGCCTTAAAGAATCTCACGGTACAGGCCCTGTAACCAGACGTGGAGGCGCGACAGGTGCAAACTCGTCGCCATCGCGCGTTTTCAAGGGAAAAAAGAGCGCCGGCCATATGGGCGCAGAACGCATAACCGTTCAAAACCTTGATGTTGTCAAGGTTGACGCAGAGAATAATCTTATTGCTGTTCGCGGCGCGGTTCCCGGTCCGCGTGGCAGTATTGTGGTTCTCTCTGAAACCGTTAAGAAGGCGTAAGGGAAGGAGGAAATCAATATGCCCACAGTATCTGTTTATGATATGACCGGAAAGGAAACCGGAAAAATTGAGCTTTGCGACGAGATTTTCGGTATTCAACCAAATAAAACCGTGCTTCATAGTGCGGTAGTAAACTATTTAGCCAATCAACGGCAGGGCAGCCAGTCTACATTGACTCGCGCCGAAGTGCGCGGCGGTGGCAGAAAGCCGTG
>DHNF01000089.1 GCA_002409375.1 Ruminococcaceae bacterium UBA5423 | reverse complement strand
GTTAAAAAAGGCAAAGTTAAATTTGTTCCCGAACGCTTTGAAAAAGTGTACTTCCATTGGCTTGAAAATATTCGCGATTGGTGCATTTCGCGCCAATTGTGGTGGGGACACCGTATTCCTGCATGGTACTGCGAGGGCTGCGGCGATATTGTTGTCAGCCTTGAGGATGTTGAAAAATGCCCCAAATGCAAAGGCACTTTGCGCCAAGACGAGGATACGCTGGACACTTGGTTCTCGTCTGCTTTGTGGCCGTTTTCAACATTGGGCTGGCCGGACAAAACGCCCGAGCTTGATTATTTTTATCCCACCAATACACTGGTGACGGGTTATGATATTATCTTTTTCTGGGTTGTGCGCATGATGTTTTCCGGGTTGGAGCATACCGGAAAAGTGCCGTTTGACACAGTGTTTATCCATGGTCTTGTCAGAGACGCACAGGGACGCAAAATGTCAAAATCGCTTGGCAACGGAATCGACCCGATAGAGATTATTGAAAAATACGGTGCCGACGCACTTAGATTTGCCCTTGCCACCGGTAATAGTCCCGGCAATGATATGCGGTTTACAGATGATAAGGTTGAATCATCGCGCAACTTTGCAAATAAAATCTACAATGCGGCGCGGTTTATACTGATGAATATTGGTGACAATGAAGTTAAGCAGAGCCTGCCCGAAAATCTTGAGCTTGAAGACAAATGGATTGTTTCACGGTATAATACGCTTGTGGCAGAGGTGACCGAAAATCTTGAAAAGTTTGAGCTTGGAATTGCAGTTCAAAAGCTTTATGACTTTATTTGGGATAGCTATTGCGATTGGTATATTGAGCTGTGCAAGTCCAGACTGCAGGGTGACAATGCCGACGGTGCAAGGCGGGTGCTTGTTTTTGTAATGAAAGGAATGTTGGCACTGCTGCATCCGTTTATGCCCTTTATTACAGAGGAGATTTGGCAGATCTTGCCGCATGAAGGCGAAACACTAATGAAAAGTGACTGGCCTGTTTATGATAAAAACTTTAGTTTCCCAAACGACGAAAAAGAAATGGAACGCATTATGGAGGCAATTCGCGCTATACGCAATCGCCGTGCCGAAATGAATGTTCCCCCATCAAAAAAGGCGCTAATTTATATCGAAACAGCTTTTTTTGATACATTTAAACGTGGTGCCGCATTTTTTGAGCGGTTGGCAGGGGCATCGTCGGTAAAAGTTGGGCAGGATTTTGAACTCAACGGTGCGGTAAGCATTGTTACTGCCGATGCAACAATAAAAATCCCGATGGATGAACTGGTGGATAAAAAGGCAGAGCGTGCACGCTTAACAAAGGAAAAAGAGAGTGTTCAAAAGCAGTTTGAGGGCATTATGACACGGCTTAATAATCAGGCTTTTGTTAATAAAGCACCTGCAAATGTTGTTGAGACTGCTCGAGAAAATGCCAATCGTCTAAAAGAAAAGCTTAGTTTGCTTGAACAGAGCTTGACCGAGCTTGGATGAGCAAAAGTTTAATATTCATGCTTGACAATTTAGCTTTGCGGTGATAGCATAATTTTAATAAATCGTTGACGGGGAAGGCATTCACATCACCCTGACAGAGAGTGCCGCCATTTTGGCTGAAAGCGGCACGGGCACGAGTGTAACATGCTACCGCCCCCGAGTGTGCACTGAAAAATGTGGTCAATATTTCCGCAGCAAAGTGCATCGGTTGGATACCGTTATCATCTGCCTTAAAGGTGATTGCATTTTGTAAAGCTTGCAGTCATAAAGCAAGGGTGGAACCACGCGGCTGTTGCCTCGTCCCTTTTTGGGGCGGGGCTTTTTTGATAGTGAAAGGAATGAGTATTATGCTGAAAATTACATTAAAGGGCGGGGATGTGCGCCAGGTGGCGGAAAACACCACCGTTGACGCACTTTGCCGCGATATTTCTATGGGTCTGTACCGTGCTGCCTGTGCAGCGCGTGTTGACGGAAATTTGGTTGATATGCGCTTTGAGCTTAAAAGTGACTGTCAGGTTGAAATTTTAACTTTTGACAGCGAAGACGGCAAAAAGGCTTTTTGGCACACTGCCTCTCACATTATGGCGCAGGCTGTTAAACGCTTGTTCCCCGATACAAAGTTGGCTATTGGTCCGGCGATAGACAATGGTTTTTATTATGATTTTGATTCTAATAAGCCATTTGATACTGACGACCTTTTGGCAATAGAATCCGAAATGAAGAAAATTGTAAAGCAGGCGTTGCCGCTTGAACGCTTTGAGTTGCCGCGATCCGAGGCAAACGAGCTTATGCAGTCCGAACCATATAAGCTCGAGCTGATTTTGGATTTGACGGATGATTCTCCGATATCGTTTTACAAACAGGGAGAATTTACTGATTTGTGTGCCGGCCCGCATTTGCCCAACACCGGCCGTGTAAAGGCAATAAAGCTGCTTAGCGTGACGGGCGCATACTGGCGGGGCGACTCATCAAAAAAGATGCTGCAGCGCATTTATGGCACTGCTTTTCCAAAAGCATCCGAGCTTGAAATGCATCTTGCAAGGTTGGAGGAGGCAAAAAAGCGCGACCACAACAAATTAGGACGCAAGCTTGAGTTTTTTACCACGGTTGATTATATCGGGCAGGGACTGCCGATTTTGATGCCCAAAGGGGCAAAGGTTGTCCAGCTTTTGCAGCGCTTTGTTGAGGACGAGGAGGAAAAAAGGGGATATTTGCTGACAAAAACTCCTCTTTTGGCTAAAAGCGATCTTTACAAGATTTCGGGCCATTGGGATCATTACCGTGATGGTATGTTTGTTTTGGGTGATGAGGATAAGGAGCAAGAGGCATTTGCGCTGCGTCCTATGACATGCCCGTTCCAGTTCCAGGTTTATTTATCGCGAATGCGTTCGTATAAAGAGCTGCCAATGCGCCTTAACGAGACATCAACACTGTTTCGCAACGAGTCAAGCGGTGAAATGCATGGTCTTATCCGTGTAAGGCAGTTTACAATTTCAGAAGGGCATATTGCCTGCCGCCCCGACCAGCTTGAAGACGAATTTCGCGATTGTGTTGACTTGGCAAAATATATGCTTAAAACACTTGGACTTGACGAGGATGTTACCTACCGTTTTTCCAAATGGGATAAAAATGATACTGATAAGTATATCGGTTCGCCCGAACAGTGGGAGGATGCCCAAAACCGCATGCGCGATATCCTTAACGACTTGGATTTGGATTATACCGAGGCTGATGGTGAGGCGGCGTTTTATGGCCCCAAGCTGGATATTCAGATGCGCAATGTCCACGGCAAAGAAGATACTATTATAACAATTCAGCTTGACTTTCAGCTTGCCGAGCGGTTTGGCATGGAATATGTCGATGCCGACGGGCAGAAAAAATATCCCTATGTTATTCACCGCACGTCGATTGGCTGCTATGAGCGCACGCTTGCTCTGTTGATTGAAAAGTATGCAGGTGCCCTGCCATTGTGGATTTCACCCGAGCAGGTGCGTGTGCTGCCCATTTCTGAACGCCAGGCCGACGCTGTTAAAGAAATTGCATCAAAATTGCGAGCTGCCGGACTTCGCACCGAGGTTGATTTGCGAAACGAGAAAATAGGCTATAAAATACGCGAAGCACAAATGCAAAAGGTGCCTTATATGCTTGTTGTCGGCGATAGGGAGGCCGAGAGCGGCACAGTTTCGGTGCGCTCGCGCAAAGACGGAAATATGGGCGTTTTGCCTTTGGATGAGTTTGTTCAAAAAGCATGCCGTGAGGTTGACGAAAAAATAAATTAATACAATTATTCATATTTAGTTTTTTGAGTTTCCCCATTTTTA
>DHNF01000011.1 GCA_002409375.1 Ruminococcaceae bacterium UBA5423 | reverse complement strand
GCGGAGAGGTTGGAGTATACAGCACCGACAGTAAAGATAAAGATTTGATTGGCAGTTTGATTGACTGGAATGGTAAGCTTTATAAAAGCGTGCCTGACAACGAATGCTTGGATATTTCAATGATTCTTTATAAAAACGACCGTCCGCTGTTTTCCCGTCGCGAAGTCCATTGGTGGCTGACCGGGTTTGTGTTAGGGGAGTTTTCCCAGCCCAATGAGTTGTCAATGGATATAGGAATAGTCTTCCCGGATATTGAAATGCGGGATGCTTTTGTCGACGGGTTGCACAAAGCGGGATACACTGAACAGCAGTATGTTATTAAAAAACTTGGAGTTGGAATCCGTTACGCAAAACCTCATACGCCGCTGCCACTCACCAGAACAAAGTTAACCGACGGTATTACACAAAACAGAAACCGAGAGCTTTGCGAGCTTTATCAAAAGATAACAGGACCTTACAATTCAATGATAGACAAAATAAACGCCTTGAGACAGGAAAACGAGCAACTGTTTAACCAAGCCATCAATATCGGTAAACCAAAGGAGCTGTTTTTATCACTTAACAAGATTAAAGGATAGAAAGGATTATCCCTATGTCGGTAACAAAGCGCTTAAACAGGCTGTATAAAACCGCTCCCCGAATCGCAATTGACAAAAAATCAAAGTTAGTTTTTTTTAGCGACTGCCATAGAGGAGAGGGAGGATGGGCTGATAATTTCGCCAAAAACCAGGGATTGTTTTTTCATGCGTTGAATCATTATTATGACAACGGCTTCACTTATTTTGAGTTAGGGGACGGCGAAGAGCTATGGGAAAATAAAGACTTTTGTGAAATCGTTAATACCTACCGCCATATTTATTGGATGATGTCGCGATTTTATAAAAAAGGGCGGCTTTATATGCTGCTTGGGAACCATGATTTGGAGAAAAAGAATCCTAAAAAGACCACCTGTCTTAACAGCTATTATGACGAGCGTGAAAGGCGCACGGTTCCGCTATGCCCAAACTTAAAATTTCATGAAGCATTAGTATTGCGTCATAAGGAAACAAAATCTGAATTCTTTCTTATACACGGTCACCAGGCCGACTTCATCAATTACAACTTGTGGGTAATCTCGCGTTTTCTGGTAAGATATGTATGGAAACCGCTTGAAATGATAGGCGTCCACGACCCTACCAGCGCTGCCAAAAATTACAGTAAAAGTATAGCAGTGGAGCGAAAGCTTATTAAGTGGTCACAGGATCAAAAGCGCATGCTAATCGCGGGGCACACGCACCGTCCGGTTTTCCCGACAGGCAATGAACCTTTATATTTTAATGACGGTAGCTGTGTCCACCCCCGGTGCATTACTTGTTTAGAAATTGAAGATGATGAGATTATGCTTGTCAAATGGTCATATGTCATTAAAAAGGACGGCGCAGTTTATGCAGATAGACAGCTGCTCGAGGAACCGCGAAAAATACCAATTTTTTAATAATTTTATAAGTGCCAAGGTTTTTAACAAGAGCTGTTAAAAACCTTGCGCTGTTTTCAGGTTCTTATCATAATACTAATATATTACAAATACATTCAGATTAGTATCAGCCGTCAGCAGTGGATGTTGTGATTGATTTTATGCTGCTTTTACGCCAGCTTCCTAATATAAAATACACAATGCCTACAAGCAGTGAACCTAAACCGGCAATTGGTGCGGCAAGACCGACGCCAACAAGCTTTAAGTCAAAATGTATGCCCAGCAGCCATGCAACCGGCACGCGAAGCAGCAACGAGCTTGCCATCGCGTTAAACAGTGAAAATAAAGTTTGTCCGGCTCCCATTGCAAGGCCGTTTATGCAAAACGAAAAGCATACAATAAGATAATCGTAGCTGTAATAACGCATATATTCTGCGCCGGAAATGATGCATTGTTCTATAATCTCAGACGACAATTCAGTGTTGTCTGTACCTAAAAACATCAGTACTATCTGCTCTGAGAACAAATTCACAGCTACAAACACGGCAAAAGAAAACAAAAATGCAAGCCCCATCGCGGCAAACACCGCTTTCTTTGCACGAGCGGGTTTCCCGGCGCCCAGATTCTGTCCAACCATAGACGAAACAGAAATCTGCATTGCTATCGCGGGCAAAATTGCAACGCTGTTAACTTTACCGGTAATACTCAATGCATTTAAACCCACGATGCCGGCAATATCGTTAGCGAGCCTCATAAGCCACATAAACGAAAAGCTGACTAATGTTCCCTGCAGTGATGTGGGCAAACCGATTTTTAAAAGCTGTATTGCTATGTTTTTTTGAATACGAAAGCTGCGCGGATGAAAATCAAATATAAAATTCCTTTTTCGCAAAAACATTATTGACAGAATAAAACTTACAGCTTGGGCGATTATCGTTGCCCAAGCGGCACCCGAAACACCCATACCCAGCGGTGCTACAAAGATAATGTCCAAGATAATGTTTACAACAGTTGATATCGCGACAAACAAAAGCGGATGACGCGAATCCCCCATACCCCTTAACACTGCACTGACTGCGTTGTAACCGAATACAAAAACCGTACCGCCCATGCATATGTTAAGGTAACTTAATGCGTCGTCAAAAGCTTCAGAGGGGACATTTAAAAGATTAAGTATATGTCGGTTCATAAGCAGCATTACTGTAGTGAATATTACAGAAGCAATTGCGTAAAGGGTAAACATTGTGCCGACCGTACGCTCCATATCCTGTTGTCTGCGTGCACCAATGAATTGCGCAATTAAAACCGTACCGCCGACTGCTAAGCCACTAATAAGGTTTATAACCAAAATAGTAATTGTGCCGCCAGCCCCCACAGCCGAAGTACCGACCGGACCACAGTAGCGTCCCACAATAAGCATATCGACCATGTTGTATAATGCCTGCAGCAAATTGGCCGCTAAAAAGGGAAGCGAAAATCGGATAAGATGACTTACAACGCTGCCCTGTGTCATATCCTTTTGAAATGTGCTCAAATTTATCTCTCCTTATAGTTGTATAAGAATACGGTTTTAGCTCTAATTTGTCAACATCAAGGGATAATCAAAATAATCCGCTCTTGTATTTTTTGTCCAATCTGGTAAAATATAAAAACATAATGCAATCTTTCTGTATGAAGGATTAGCAGGAGGATACGCTATGAGCAAAAAGTTTTATATTACAACAGCAATTGCCTATACTTCGCGCAAACCACATATCGGCAACACCTATGATCCGGTGCTTGCTGATACTATTGCGAGATATAAGCGCTTAATGGGTTATGATGTGTTTTTTCTGACAGGGTCGGACGAACACGGGCAAAAGATTGAAGAATGCGCAAAGGCACAGAATTTAAGCCCAAAGGAATATGTTGATATTGTGGCTGAACAAATTAAGGCGGTATGGGATTGTATGGATACAAGCTATGACCGCTTTATACGGACAACCGATGCCGACCACGAGCGTACAGTACAGAAAATATTTAAAAAGCTTTATGAGCAAGGCGATATTTACAAGGGCGAATATCAAGGGAAATATTGCGTGCCTTGCGAATCGTTTTTTACCTCCTCACAATTAAAGGACGGAAAATGCCCTGACTGTGGCAGAGATGTTGAAGACGCTAAGGAAGAAGCGTATTTCTTCAGACTAAGCAAATATCAAGACAAACTATTGCAATATTATGAAAGCAACCCTGATTTTATTAAGCCTGATTCTCGACGCGCCGAGATGATAAACAACTTCTTAAAACCAGGATTGTCGGATTTGTGCGTGTCACGGTCGTCTTTTACATGGGGCATTCCGGTTGAGTTTGATAATAAACATGTTGTTTATGTTTGGCTGGACGCGCTTTCTAACTATATTACCGGATTAGGCTATGACCCCGATGTCAGCAACAAGCTTTATGAAAAATATTGGCCTGCCGATTTGCATGTTATCGGAAAGGATATTGTGCGGTTTCATACAATATACTGGCCAATAATTTTGATGGCCCTTGGCGAGGAGCTACCTCGGCAGGTGCTTGGGCATCCGTGGCTGTTGGTTGGGGAAGATAAAATGAGCAAGTCGCGGGGCAATGTGCTTTATGCAGACGAGCTTGCTCAATATTTTGGTGCAGATGCGGTCAGGTATTATCTGCTGTCAGAAATACCGTTTGCACAGGACGGCTCGATTACCTACAAAAGCATGATTGCAAAATATAATGCGGATTTAGCAAATACATTAGGCAATCTTGTAAACCGCAGCATTGCTATGGCCAACAAATACTTTGACGGCAAAGTTACGCGGTTTAGCACACCGCACGAAATTGATCGCGAACTTTTTTCAGTTGCCGACAATACTGTAAAAAATTATATGCGCTTAATGGATACGTACCATACTGCAGATGCTGCCGGGGCAATTATGGATTTGGCGCGTCGTTGCAATAAATATATTGATGAAACAATGCCGTGGGTGCTCGCAAAAAACGAGCAGGATCGTCAGCGTCTTAACGATGTAATATACAATTTGATAGAGGGAATACGCATACTTGGCGTTTTACTGGCGCCATTCATGCCCAAAACCTCCAGCGGTATGCTTGCACAAATCAATGCCGGGGATCAGCTTAAAACAATTGAGTCGATAACAAGCTCTTTTGGATATGCCGACGGCTATGATGTGGGAATTCCCGAACCGCTGTTCGCTCGCATTGACGCCGAAAAACTATTGGCAAAAATCGAAGCAGAAGCCACCGTCACCGAACCCGAATGTCCTCAAGGGGAAGAAGAGCCTGAAAATATTGTTTTTATGCCCACCATAGACATTGAAACATTTGAAAAAATCGATTTGCGTATTGCTAAAGTTGTTGATTGTGAGCCCATAAAAAAATCGAAAAAACTTTTAAAACTCACACTTGATGATGGTAGTGGAATACTTCGTACTGTATGCTCGGGAATTGCCAAGTGGTATACACCTATGCAACTTAAGGGACAAAATGTCATTCTTGTTGCCAACCTAAAGCCTGTCAAATTGTGCAAAGTAGAAAGTCAGGGCATGATTCTTGCTGCAGACGAGGGCGAAGATGTCCGCGTGCTTTTTGTGGACGGGACAGCCGGCAGTCGGGTGAGATAAAACAATGACTGATACTATTCTCAGTTTAAAAAGAGACAAGATGTCTTCGGTTTAATCTGAGAGTAGTATGATATGATGGGGAGATGTTATTGCGTTGGCGCTGATTTTTGACACACACGCACATTACTACGACGAGGCCTTTGATAAAGACAGGTATGAGCTGATCGAATCCCTGCCCTCGCTGGGTGTTGGTGCAGTAGTTAATGTTTCAAGCACTATTAGTTCTGCTCATTGTGCAATAGAACTTGCAGACAAATTTGATTATATATGGGCAGCTGTTGGAATACACCCTAATGGTGTTGGAGATGCCAACGACGATGATATAGAAACAATACGCAATTTAGCACAAAAGCCGCGTGTTGTTGCGATAGGCGAAATTGGACTTGACTATTATTACGATCACCCAAAGCGAGATGTTCAGCTGTACTGGTTTGAAAAGCTGCTTGAATTGGCGGTTAGTTTAAACTTGCCTGTAATTGTACATGATAGGGAGGCGCATGAGGATACATTGCGCCTGCTCAAAAAGTATTGCCCGTGCGGAGTGGTGCACTGCTTTTCGGGCAGTGTAGAAATGGCGCGTGAAGTGATTTCCATAGGCATGCACATAGGTTTGGGGGGCACGGTTACATTTAAAAATGCAAAAAAACCTGTTGAGGTGGCAGCCATGCTTCCTATAGAAAGGTTGGTACTCGAAACCGATGCTCCTTATTTGGCGCCTACACCATTCAGGGGCAAACGATGTCACTCTGGTCTTATTGCGCACACCGCCGCACGAATTGCCGAAATACGATCGATGCAAGTGGATGAGCTTTTAAAAACTACTTTTGATAATGCCTGCCGTTTATTTAATATAAGCATTTGACTTTTAGGCGGAAAGAGTGCTGTTTACCATATGTCTGCCGGTATTGGCAGGGCGGAAGGCCCGTCCCGCCAATGGTGCGAAAAAAATGGCGCGATAGGGCGCAGCAGGGAAATTGTCCAAATATTATAAGTGTTTGCCGTTTAAGGCAAAAAGAAAGGCGCGTGTGTTTAACATGAAAAGTCCGCCAAAGCGCCGTTTAGGCGACCGCCCGGATGGGCGGAGGCTTCGCTCACTGGATCCACTTTTTTGTGTCGCTCCGTATATCATGAAGAACAGAAGCGGTTCATCCAACTTTTTTTCGGGATCAATCAACATAAACCAAGCTGATAAATATATTCGGGAAAAACGGCGAGAAAATATGCCGGGACTTGGGATGTTGCATTTTTTTATTGCAACTTATATTCGCACAGTTTCACAAAAGCCGGCCCTAAACCGATTTATATCGGGGCAAAAAATATATGCGCGGCATGACATTGAAGTTAATCTTACGGTTAAAAAAGAGCTTACCGTCGCCGGGCAGGAAACTGCAGTTAAAGTTCGGTTTGAGCATACAGACACAATTTACGATGTTTATAAAAAAATTCAGGCAGTGGTTGCCGAGGCCAAAAAAAAGGGTGATTCAAACAGCTTTGACAGAGCTGCTCGTTTGTTTAGGCTTATTCCCGGACTTGTATTAAAGTTTGTGGTTTTCTTGTTAGAAATAATGGACTACTTTGGCGTTTTACCACGTGCATTGCTAAATGTAAGCCCGTTTCACGGTAGTATCTTTATTTCGGATTTGGGTTCGGTGGGTTTGCCGTCTGTAAATCATCACTTGTACGATTTTGGGAATATACCGATATTTTTATGCTTCGGTGTAAAATCTCGCAAAAGCAGTAACAAAACCGAGGATAATCTATCAAGATTTATAGATTTTACAATAACAATAGATGAGCGCATCTGCGATGGTTTTTATTTTTCAGGCGTTTTGCGGCTTGTCCAGAAAATTTTTAATAATCCGAACATGCTTGACCACCTGCCCGAAACAGTTGTTTTGGATGTTGATTAATCAATGTTTTCAAAATCTTTACAATTTTTGTCATCATACCTATTGAATTTAAAGAATTAACAGGCTATTATATATTAGCACTCGATTGGGTCGAGTGCTAATATTTGAGTTTTGAGGGATGTGCATGAAAACAAAGCAGTTTAAAGCAGAGTCTAAACGCCTGCTGGATTTGATGATTAACTCAATTTACACTCACAAGGAAATATTTTTGCGTGAGCTCATATCCAATGCAAGCGATGCGATTGACAAGCTTTATTACAAATCGCTGACTGACGGTCTGACAGGCGTCGGGCGGGACGGTTTTTCTATTTGTATTGATGTTGACAAGGACACGCGTACATTAACAATCACTGACAACGGCTGCGGTATGACAAAGGACGAGCTTGAAAACAATTTAGGTACGATTGCTAAAAGCGGTTCTTTTAATTTTAAAAAGGAAATTGAAGCCAAAGAGGATATTGATATAATCGGTCAGTTCGGTGTCGGGTTTTATTCTGCTTTTATGGTGAGCGAATGTGTAACAGTTATAAGCAAGTCGTTTGGTTCCACCGAGGCATGGAAGTGGGAATCACGCGGTGCCAGCGGTTTTACAATCGAACCGTGCGAAAAGGACAATCACGGAACCCAGGTTATTATGAAGATAAAAGAAAACGTCGACGACGAGGATTACGACCAGTTCTTGGACAATTATCGCTTGCGTTCGATAGTAAAAAAATATTCTGACTATATCCGTTATCCCATAATCATGGATGTTGAAAAAAGCGTTCCTAAAAAGGATAAAAAGGATGAATATGAAACAATTACCGAACCCCAAACGATAAACAGTATGGTACCGCTGTGGCGGCGAAACAAAAGTGAGATTACCGAAGAAGATTATAACAACTTTTACAAGGAAAAGTTTTTTGATTTTGAAAATCCCGCAAAAGTTATTCACAGCAGTGCAGAGGGCGTGGCAACCTACAATGCGCTGATGTTTATACCGTCTCGCACGCCATTTAATTATTACACCCGCGAATATGAAAAGGGCCTGCAGCTGTACGCAAGCGGGGTGCTTATTATGGAAAAGTGCGCTGATTTGCTGCCCGATCATTTCAGCTTTGTAAAGGGCTTGGTAGATTCACAGGATTTGTCGCTAAATATTTCGCGGGAAATGCTGCAGCATGACAGGCAGCTTAAAACTATTGCGTCGAGGTTAGAAAAGAAAATCAAAAGCGAGCTTCTTTCAATGCTTAATAATGACCGAGAAAAATACGAAGCATTTTATAAGAACTTTGGGTTGCAGCTTAAATTTGGTGTGTACAACAATTTCGGTCAGCATAAGGATATGCTTGAGGACCTATTGATGTTTTATTCCTCTACCGAGAAAAAGCTTGTCACATTATCTGAATATGTCGGGCGCATGAATGAAGAACAGAAGTACATTTATTATGCGTGTGGCGATAATATTGAAAAAATCGACAGGCTGCCGCAAACCGAAGTAGTTCGTGACAAGGGCTTTGAAATCCTATATTGCACTGACGACATTGACGAATTTGCGTTGCGTGTGCTGCAAAAAAGTGGCGATAAGGAATTTAAATCAGTATCGGCAGGCGATTTGGGCTTTGAGACTACTGAAGAAAAAGAGCAGCAGGAAAAGGATAAATCTCAAAACAAGGATTTGTTTGAAGCCATGACAAAGGCACTGGACGGAAAGGTCAAGGATGTTCGGTTGTCAAAAAGGCTAAAAACTCATCCGGTATGCCTCACAAGCGACGGCGAGCTGTCATTAGAGATGGAAAAGGTACTTAACGCAATGCCTACTGACAACAAGGTAAAAGCGGAGCGCATACTTGAAATAAACGAAAACCACCCGATTTTTGCTGCGTTAATTTCTCTTAATAAAGATAATTCCGACAAATTGAAGGATTATGCACAGCTTTTGTATACGCAGGCTTTGTTGATTGAGGGCATGCCGATAGAAGATCCGGTTGATTTCTCAAATAAAATTTGCGATTTAATGGCGGGATTATAAAGCATTCTCGTTGTGTATACCTCCTTGATCTATGGCAAGATAAAACTGCTAAATGCCCCAATTCCGCAGTTTTATCAGTTAACAGCAGCATTAAATTATGCACGGTTTATTAGTTTTGAGCTGGCACACAATTTAAATTGTGTGCCAGCTACTTTTTTACACAATTTAATACTGTTTCTTGTTAAAA
>DHNF01000132.1:19054-19385 GCA_002409375.1 Ruminococcaceae bacterium UBA5423 | reverse complement strand
CTTTGATTTTCATTTGATTCTCTCGCAACATATCCTTCGCCTTGCTGATTTTGAAATCCCAAATATACTCCGATAATGTCTGTCCATATACCTTTTTGAATAGACGCGATAAATAGGAAGAATTAAAATTTACATGCTCAGCTATACGTACAAGCGAGATGTCTGTCTCATAATTTTGATTTATAAATAAAAATATCTTAGCCAACAGGGCATCGTATTCATGGCTAGCATTCTCATTACCAAGTTGTTTTGCCGCTTGAACGCCAGTAGGTAATTCTTGCATATTGCGCCGATAACTCTCTACCCCCTTTACCGCCTTGCTGACTGCGGT
>DHNF01000132.1:17259-18883 GCA_002409375.1 Ruminococcaceae bacterium UBA5423 | reverse complement strand
CCTCATCTTCTAACTTGAGTACATAGTCTACAACATCATGACGGAAGGCTTGGAGCATATACTCGCTTTTGTTATATGCCGTCAGAATAACCGTGCGGCAGCGTGGGTGCATGCGCTTAATCTGATCGCTTAGCAAAAAACCACTCATACCGGGCATTTCAATATCCGTCACCAAAATGTCAACGGGATCTGCCGCAGCAATTTCCAGAGCAGTCTTTGGTATATAAGCCGCATTGATATTATAAGATGGTAAGTGTTTTTTGAGCAGTGAAGCTATGTTGTCTGCTATATATTTTTCATCGTCAACCACCAGAACGGTATACAAGTTCACACCTCCCCACCCTGCTTTGGAAATCTCAGCACTACCTTGAGACCACCCAGTCTACTGCGTTGAAGATCAAGACCATAGTCATCGCCCTTCATCAACTGTATACGATGATGGACATTTACCAGCGCCATATGGTCATGAGAAACAGGGCGTCGCAAGGTTTCCTTGAGTGAGGCAAGAAGCTCATCACTCAGATCTGCCCCGTTATCTTCTACAATTACACTGAAAGACTTTTCCTTGATTTCAAATGATATGGACAGCACTCCATTCTCCTGACAATTTTTCAATCCATGAGTGTAAATATTTTCAACCAAGGGCTGGAGAGAAAGATGCGGAAGATGAATGCCTGCTAATTCCGGGGGTAATGGTTGTATATCCGTATGGATGCGATCATTGAACCGGACTGTCTGTATCTGTATATAGTTGTGGATGAGGTCATATTCCTCCTGCAACGTCGCCGTCTCCCGCGTGACACCGGCGAGGGACTTAAAGTAGGCTGTCAAATGATGTGTCATGTGACGGATACCGTTCATGTCTTTGTCTCTGGTCATGCCATTTATGATATGCAGGCAATTATACAAGAAGTGTGGCTGAATCTGATGTGCCAACTGCTTATATTTAGCCGTTTTGAGCCGCAGGCCATCCTCGTAAGCATCGTTGATCAATCGATTCATATGGTGCAACGTACGGTTAAAACTGGTAAACAGGTAATTGTATTCAGCTGTCGTACTATCATAATCAAGCTCAAAATCTAGATCGCCGGTCTCCATCCGATCAAAGGCGGCCACCAGGCGACGTATCGGCCGCACAACAACGTGATTAAGCAGAAACGCGGATACCACCATCATCACCACAATCAATAGCAGTACCACCGACACTACCAACATATAACTCCACAGATTTAAAGCGAGGCCGTCAGAATGCACTATGTACTCATAGGCAAGATTAAGATCATCGTTGGTATACCTAACAATCCCCCCGCCTTTTATGTCATTGGAAACAACCTTGAGTTCCGTACCGCCCAACAGTAGCCGATCACTATAGGTGCGGTCAGGCGGTGGTGTGTTCAGCCGGTCTCTGACTTCCTCCAAAGATAAATGCGCTAATATCAAAATCTGGCTATCATCATCCGGATTATAGAAAGGGGCGGTAATTACCAGACTTGCCACTCCACCAATGTCATGGATACCCCCATGTGGCTTATCCTTGGTATACACCTCTCGTGCCGCACGATAACGCGTATTATCAAACTCAAAGGTCCCACAACGATAAGACACGATACGGTTAAGTATGGGC
>DHNF01000132.1:4835-17101 GCA_002409375.1 Ruminococcaceae bacterium UBA5423 | reverse complement strand
AAAACCTCGATATCTTCCGCAAATCGATTGCCGTTGTGGAGGGTTTTCAGACTATCCTCCAAAGCTTTGATGTTATCGAATACGTCATGCGAAAAATCTGACTGCAGGGAAAGATACTGGAGATTGGCGTTGTTGACAAGCTCTCCCAAAGAAATACGTAGCATTCGAACATGATCCTCAATGATTAAGAACTTATTACGGCAGGTCATATCGATACTTTCAAGCGCGCGCTTTCGGTTTTCCTGAAAGGATATATAGTTCATCCACACCGCTAAAATAAATGCAGGAATGCAGGCCAGTGCCACAATCAGCACCAACTTGCCATACAACGACCTCCGAAATTTTCGGAAAGCACTCATACGCCGCAATGTTTTTACCCCTTTACACTTCCGATGTGAAGCCCCTTTATGAAATACCGCTGAAGCGGGAGGTATAACAGAAGGATGGGCAGCGTCGCCAGAAATAGGCGTGCCGCATCCATGGTTTGCTGGTTTAAATTTGTGGACAGCGAGATATCCATCGTTACATCCATTTTATTGATAACCACCGCCTGCAGATAACTCTGTAACGGATACCGAGCTGTGTCATTCATGTAAATAATGCCATCAAACCAGCTGTTCCAATGAGCTACAATGGTAAACAACAGGATGGTCACCACAGACGGCAGCGACAGCGGCACGTAAATTTGGGCCATAACGCGCAGCTCGCTCGCGCCATCTAGGACAGCTGCTTCATACAGTTCCTCCGGTACCTGCTTGAAAAAATTAATCATCAGCACTATATAAAATACCGGTACCGCCCCAGGCAACAGCAGCGCCCAGATAGTATTGTTGAGTCCCATGGCGTTGACCAGCATGTAGGTGGGAATCATGCCGCCGCTGAACAACATTGTTAACACGAAAAACCAACTGATGGCCGTGCGCCCACGTAGATACCGCTGAGGACGTGATAGCGGATAAGCGGTTAAGAATACCATAATAATATTAAGCGGCACACCAATTATCAGTCGCACGACGGAATTGATAAATGCCTGGAAGAATTCGTTGTCTCTAAATATGTACTGATAGGAGGATAGGGTGAAGTCTACCGGCCATATGCCTACATGTCCCGCCTCCACGCGGTGCGCGCTGCTTAGGGAAGTGGCTGCCAAGTTAAGTATCGGCAGGATGCAACTAAGTGCAAAAGCTGATAGAAAGATAGTGTTTACAACAACAAAAACATAACGTGTCGGATGTTCTCTCATGAAAATCTGCTCCTTTTACCGATATCGAACACCGTCAAAAAATTTTATAGTCCCACACCCTATATGCAATGAAATAAGCAATGGATATCAATGAAAAGGATATTATTGATTTGAACAGTCCGACGGCGGCCGATAGGCTATATTGCCCCTCAGAAATGCCCAGCCGGTATACGAATGTATCAAGGATATCCCCTGTGGAATATACAACGGGTGAATAAAGATTGAAAACCTGCTCGAACCCAGCATTGAGCACATTGCCTAAAGACAGCACAGACATCAGAATGATAACCGGCATGATGCCAGGCAATGTAATATGGATGGCTTTTTTCACATGCCCCGCTCCATCAATGGTGGCAGCTTCATACAGCGTCTGATCTACGCCGGTAATGGCTGCCAGGTATACAATAGCACCGTATCCCAGCCCTTTCCATAAGTCGGACAGCACCAATATAATCGGAAACCACTTCTCATCCGCCAGGAAAAACGGGGCATTTACACCAAACTGTGCAAGCATCTGAGCAATGGGTCCCTTGGCGGGATCAAGCAGGTCGACGAGCATACCCGACACAATGACCCATGAAAGAAAATATGGAAAGAAAATAGCCGTCTGTATTCCCCGTTTGAGAGCCTTGCTGCGCATTTCATTGAGCATGAGTGCGAGCAAAACCCCAAATACCAACCCGCATATAATTTTCGTAACAGCGATAAACACGGTATTGTATAGCACACTTCCGACATTGCTTAGGTTAAAGAGCTGACGAAAGTTTTCCAGCCCCACAAAGGGCGATCCGAATACGTACCAGCCCTTGCCGGGGATATAGTCCTGGAAAGCCATAACTACACCAGCCATGCTCCCATAACTGAACACCAGGACAAAGACGGCCGGCACCAGCAGCATCAGGTATAAGGGCAACTGCCGCCGGAAACTAACGGAGCCAGAAACAAGCCCTTTATTTTTTTTATTTTTTTTTATGATATGCATAGATAATCCGCTTTCTATGTAATACGGCAGGAATCGTCCTAACCAGTTTTATTGGCCTTATAAATAACATTGGCCTCATTGATAACTTGCTGACCGCCCGATTTTAGAATGGCTTGAACCTGTTTATCGAAATCCTCTACAGGTATTTTACCCATGATAATTTTTGTCACGATTTCACGTGCACTGATTTCCATCGACCGCTTTTTCATGCTCATCGCAGGTGTGTCCAGATATTTCCACAGGTCATCGACCACAAGGTTGTTGTCCACATAGTATTCAATGACGCTTTGGGAGCCCCCTTTATAGAAAATGTGCGTACGTGCCCAATCAAGCTGCTGGGACGGATCGTCAATCTTGCCGCCGCGATCCAGAAAAGCTTTCACATTGTTATAATACAGCGTTTCCTCCGCATTAAGCTTTGATGGATCCTGATTGTCAATAGCGTAGGTAATATTTTTATAAGCGTCCAAATTTTTGGTGGTCGGCCAGGCTTGGCATAAGGCAAACGAGCTCATTTCTGCATATTTGTTATGCTCCGCCGGATCCTTAAGTTCGGAACCCCACATCTTGTCGACAAAGGCATTCATCATCAAAACTAACGCTTCGGGATGCTCATAACCCTTGCGCACCACATGAAATCTATTTGGCGTTTTATAAATGGCTGCAGATGCCAGCTGCCCGGGAGTCGCCGTCGGAACCGGAAGACATAACCAATCGGCATTATAATCGTTGGCAACCGTGGCCATAAGCGGCCAGGCAGGATTTGTCATGTTACCGAACCACACCCCGGATTCCCCGCTCATCACAGCAGAACCAGATTTTTGCATATCGCGGACTGCAAAATCCTCCATGATCAAACCTTTTTTATACCATTCAGCCAGCTTGGCCATAGGTGCTTTCATCTTGTCTGAAAAACTTCCATAAGTGATGGACCCATCCGGCTGTTCAACCCACGTATGGGGATATGCGCCGTAAGCGTGGAATATTCCGGCCAATGACGCGCCACCACCGTACAATCCTTTGTATCCAGGGAGACCAATAGTATTTTTCTCACCATCCCCATCAGGATCCTGGTTGACAAAAGCATCGAGCACCTTCTCTAAATCGTCAATGGTTTTCGGCGGTTTAAGGTTTACCTTTTCCAGCCAATCCTTACGCACATACATTATATCCGCCGCGTCATACCCGTTATCCGTATATGGAATGGCGACTAGTTTATTGTCAACCGTGGCGATTTTGAACAGATCAGAATCCAGTCCCCCGGTAATCCGTTTAGTATCATCGGTCGCGTATTTATCAAAATAAGGTGTCAAATCATCGTAAATCAAGCCGGCCTTCAACAACTTGACAAGTTGGTTAGTATCCACCGTAACGATATCCGGGATACTACCTATGGCGATGTCTGTATTGAGTTTTTCGGTATATTGTACATTGGGAGCTGTAAATTTGAAAGAAATATTGATACCCATATCTTTATACAGCTGTGTCCAGACATTATCGTCCTTTTTCTGTCCGTCCGCAACGCTGGATGTAATATAATACGAAGCGGCAGATACACAGTTGATAGGTGGGTCATATGGACCAAGTTTACCAACATCGACATCCACCGGCCCGCTACCGCCCTTTTCGCCTGAACAACCCGCGGTCATCAGCAGCACTACGGCGGCAGCCGCCACAAGGGCAAAGAAACGAAAACGGAATTTCATAGGTATACCTCCTATTTTTCTGCTCACTGGAGCTTATTAGCAAACTTCCTGCGAATGATCAGAAAATACACTGCTGCGCATGCTCCGACCAGTATGACCGATCCGACTGCAATCCATATCAACCACATTAAACCGCTTGACGACTGGTCTGCCGGCTTGTTGAATTCAAACGTGAACACCTTCTCAACATCGCTGCCAAAATACAGTATAGCATTGGTCAATACAGTAACTTCCGCGGACTCGCCCTTTATTTCGTTGTTGTTAATGTCATAAAACACGAACCGATAGCCATCGGCTAACTCCAGAACGTTACGCAATCCAGACATCGTTTTCGCCTTTCCAAGAGAAATAACTCCATCGTCCGCCTTTACCGTAACACCCGATAAACTGGATTTAATTGCCTTGGACAATGCTACCTTTTCGGTTCCGGGGGGTATTGTCGGCATGCCATTTGTAGCATTTTCCGACATATTACCTTCAGACACATCTGTTTTACCTGTCTGGTCACCGGTTGTTGCATCACCCAATACCTCATCGGTTTTCACTGAAGCCCCTGATGTGGTTGATTCACTGGGATTATTACCCGTTGGGCCAGGCTTTGCAGTCGTGGTTGCCCCTGATTGTCCAGTGGTGGTGTTGGTTCTGTTCGGTGTTGTCGCCGTCGGATCACCCAACTTGATGCCGTTTAGCTGTGTTATGGTAACAGAAAAATTCTTTGCTGTATCGGTAGAGGTCGCGACAGCCAGATACCCCTTCTTATCTGGGAAGGTCTGCGCCATCAGGTTCGACCATACATTGGCCTGCTTTTTATTATTAACATATAGATATATGTAACTTCCTTGTTTTTTAAACTCAAACATCAGGCGACTTCCCTTAGGCGGATCGGCCTTGATATTAGCCGAACTCAACGTTTTCCATCCCTGGGAAGAACCCGGATTGTTGATATGTGTAAACATCTGGTTCAAAATATCACGCTTACCAGGCCGCAAGTTTGCGACTAACCCTTTGCCACCATTGTCTGTTGTCTGGCTAAAAAACATTTCTGGCCGGTCAAGAAATGCAAAAGTAAGCCATAGATCATCGGTGCCGCCGCCGCTGGAATCGACACCCGGAACTTCATTAATTAGTATTTCAAACGACAAGCCCTCAAGAGCCAATTTTTCCTTATAAATCAAACCGGAATACGCTTCGACACCTACCTTGTAGTAACCGTCGCAATCGATTTGTATACCTTCTTTGGTATGTGTTATTTTTGCCGGTGTCGGTGCCCTCTGTTTGGTTCCCTGGGGGCCATCATAAAATGTATATCCCGGCAGATTGGTCCAGTCGGATACTTGTTTGCCGCCGGCTGCGGATACCTGCAAGCCGCTGACTACTAACACCACTGCCAAGATTAATCCACCCGCACGTTTCTTATACCTCATTCTGCTTCCACCTTTCAGATATATAGTGCGAAAACTGTCATGTTTATCATAAATTTTTATATTTAATGACTGTATTAATCATACACTAAACAAAATGCCAAAACAAGAATCTTATCTTTACATTTGTTTCCTTTTGTTTACCTCATTGTTATAAATAGTCATTAAAGTACATTGACGGTGGTGTTTTTTTGTTGTATATTTCAGATGATAAAAGGAGGGTATTACCATGTCTCGCATTAAAATTAATATAATCCAATTTATTCGAGGATTTGAGCCACGCGAACCGGTCGATCTGCTACTTCCGGTGCAAAAGCAATTAGAGCTTTTGGATATATACAACCTGAAGGGCACCTTTTTGCTACAATACGACGCTCTAATCGATGATCGGTATGTCAAGTTGTTGAAAGCTCACGATTCCCAGCGGGTTGAAATCGGCCTGTGGCTGGAGGTTGTTCAACCACAGGTAGAGGCGGTCGGCCTTTCATGGAACGGCCGATTCCCGTGGGACTGGCATGCCCATTGCGGGTTCTTGCTAGGATATACGCCGGAACAGCGCCGACTTCTGATAGACGAAGCTTTTCGCGCTTTCCGGGAACGGTTTGGTTATTATCCCACAGCCGTGGGTTGCTGGATGATCGACACCTATTCCCTGCAATACATAGTGGACACCTACCATATCGAAGCCGCCTGCATCTGCCGGGAGCAATGGGGCATGGACGGGTATACCCTTTGGGGCGGTTATTTCAGCGGCGGCTATTATCCCAGTAGGCACAACATGCTTTGCCCTGCCGCAACGGTGGAAAATCGGATTGACGTCCCTGTTTTCCGCATGTCAGGAAGCGATCCAGTTTATGACTATGATCTTGACCTAGACTTCTCTAAAATAAAAAAAGATTTGGCCTTGCCGCTTCTCACATTAGAAGCTTGCTGTAGGGACGCCGGAGCTTCGCCTAAGTGGTTGTCCTGGATTACGAGTGTGTACGGCAGCGATACATCCTTCCCCTTCGGGTACATGAACCTCGGACAGGAGAACAGCTTTGGCTGGGATTATATGTGTCCCGGTATAAAACTGCAATTCGCATTGGCTGCTGAACTCATGTGCAAAGACGAGGCCGATGTGCAAACACTAAGTGAGACCGGACGCTGGTTTCGCAATATGTTTCCGGAGACGCCGGCAACCGCGCTGCATGCTGGCAATGACTGGCGTGGTGAGGAACGGCAGACAATGTGGTATCAGTCCCCTTATTACCGTACCAACTTGTTTTTTGAAAACGGTTGCCTTTGGTTGCGCGATTTTCATTTTTATAACGAGCAATACCAAGAACGGCACCTCACAACCGCTGTCGAAGAAAATACATTTTTATATGATTCTCTTCCCTTTACGGAAGGCCGTTTATGGAGCCGCGCGGATTTTCGGGCTGGCTTATACCTTTGCGACAGCAATGGAAATGCGTTGACCGGCCTCCCACCCTGCGTTCAAACAGAAGGGGAAACCTCAATTGTCACCTGGGAAACCGGCATAGGGCAAGTTGTGTTGAATCTGTCTTCCGAAATGCTCACAGTAACCTTTTGTGACCCTCGGTGTTTTATTAAAAACATATGGCTGACTGATGGAGAGGAGCCAGTTCCGTTCCAATCGTGTAATGGCCGCTATATTAACGCCTGTCACAACAAATTTGATTACCGTATTGAACTGGAAACCGGGATCCCGGAGTTATTGGAAAACTGTCTTCTGTTGCGGCCTAATGACGACGGTATCTTGCGCCTAAACTGTCGATGCGTCCGGCAAGGAGGATAATCGCATGTTTTATGACTTTTCATCCCATGTTGTTACACCCGTTAACAGAGAATGTTCCGCTTTGTCCATACGCTATACTGCCGGCAATGTTGAAAATGCCACCGGTATTTTGCAGCCTGGCGGTGACTCGGCTGTACTGACGTATAATCACGGTGGAGAACCACCGGTCATAATCTTGGATATGGGGCCCACATCCCCCGGCGGCTACCCGGTTTTCTGGGTGCATGCGTCGGAGGGTCCAGCTGTTTTACGTATCGCCTATTCGGACTCGTTTCTGCCTATTATAGATAAAAATCATGGCGTTAATGGAGATTTTAAACGCGGATGCTGCAAATACCTCGGCGTTGAATTGCCGGTATTGCCTGCCAATCCCAGCAGGTTCGAGCTCTATACCCTACACGGGCAGGGTGAATACCTTTCTCCTCTGATTCAGGGGCAGCAGCGTTTTGTTCGTCTGCAGCTAGAGCATCCCGGTAGCCAGGTTATGCTCGATTATTTCTATATTCACTACACATCCGATATGTCTCCTGTCGAGGGTGGCTTTGTGTGCGATAACAACCGGCTGACAAAACTCTGGTATTACAGCGTATACACCTTCCAACTGGCGTCGTTCTCTTCCCCAGCCTGGGATACACTGAACGGTTGGCTGTTTCCCCGTGCGCTAACAAAGGGGTGTGATGCTGGCATTGCTAAAGCACTGACACACGCGACCGATTATATCTTTTCCTTTACCGCCCGCATCTCCCACAATCCCTATGCTATCTCCGGCATAGGCTTTACTTTCCGCGCCCCTGACCGGGAAAATGGGTATGTCTGGCGGCTGGACCTTGACGGGCGGCTGCACATACAAAAACGTGTGGCAACCCGGTACATAGAGCTCAAATCTCCCGTTTCTGTCGGTGAGATCAGAGACAACCGTTGTTATCACATTTCTGTAGAAGTACAGGGAAATCGCTTTACCACCCGCCTGGACGGCGTTATTATTGACGAAACCGAAGATAATACCTTCCCCATAGGCAGCATTGGGTTTTGCCCATCACATGAAAAGTGGGCGATAGTAAAGGATTGCAAAGTAAGCACGCTGGATGGAACCATTTTATTACAGGACGATTTTTCCGGGGGACTTGATGCCTGGGAGTATACCGTTACACCTCCCTTCGTATCCGACGGAGCCAAACGCGACCGGCTACCCTGGAGCGGTGACCTTGATTGGGCTGGCCGTAACAGCTATTATAGCATACGTAATCATAAGTATATGCTCGGAGCACTTGACCTTTTGGCTTTTCACCAAAACGACGAGGGGTTTATTTTTGGCACCTGTTACCCCGAAAATACAATAAAGCCTGTCGGTCGTGAATATGGATATTATGAAAGCGATATTTTTTCCGCCTGGTTTGTACCGGCGTTGGCTGACTACTTCCTGTACACAGGCGATCGGAAAAACACCGCACGCTTGTATCTTAGCGCCCGGATGACATTGGAATATCTGTGGCGATTTGTCGAAGGTGACGGTTTATTCAACCAGCGGTATGAAACCTCCAAAGGCCTGTGGGATCACACATTGGGGGATTATGGTCGCCACGCCTATAATAACATGATCGTGTACGACGCCTTTTGCGAAGGAGCATTCCTGGCCCTCCACTTAGGACTGGCCGCAGATGCCAAAATCCACACCGCCCGCGCGGCCCATATTGAACAAGGAATCCGCCGCCACCTAATCGCCTCTGAAGGATGGCTAGTGAAAAGCGTTGACAAGCGGGATTTCTGCCATATGGCCAATTCCTATGCACTGGCTGTCGGCTTTTTTGACCAGGAGATTGCCTCCCGCATCATGCAAGTTATTATCAACCGCAAGCCTGAAACCGGAAAAATTTTAAGCACTAATATTCGGGGTGCTTACCAATACGACTTGGAAGCGGAAGGCTGGTTCCAACTGACGGAGTATCATAAAGTAAACACTGACTGGGGTTACACCGGCGGTGTGGGCTGGTTGGAGATGTTTAGTGATGATGATGTGCCGCATACCACATATGAATGCATGACCTATCCACCCCATTTTCCTGGCAATGGAGAAAGCTGGGGAGACATGAGTCATCCTGATACCGGCATGGCCCATATCCTATCCGGCTGCATCCTAGGCGTGCTGCCGCTTGAACCCGGCTTCACCCGATTTGAAATATGCCCGCATATGTACGGTCTGCGCCATGCTGCCGGCATTGTCCCCATACCTGACGGCTGTATAGAAGTTGATATCCATAACAAACCCGACGAATTCACTGTTCGATTCCGGCAAACCGGTTCATTTAGACAGGGCTCACTGCTTCTGCCGCTTGGCGACGGTGGCTACGCCACAAAGGACGGTCAGCAGATAAATTATTGTATTGTCAATGGCCGTGCTTGCATCGACCTGTCGGTTTACGGAGATGGTCTCTATCAGGTAATTAACCAAAAAATATAAAGGAGCTATACAATGAAACCGATATATCTAATCTGCAACGCCCATATCGACCCAGTCTGGCAGTGGGAATGGGACGAGGGCTTGGCGGAAACGCTGTCCACTTTTCGTATCGCCGCTGATTTCTGTGAGCAGTTTGACGGCTTTGTCTTTAATCACAATGAAGCATTACTGTATGAATGGGTTGAAGAGTATGAGCCGTCACTTTTTAAGCGCATCCAATCCCTTGTTCGTGCTGGCAAGTGGCATATTATGGGCGGCTGGTACCTACAACCCGATTGCAACATGCCTTCGGGCGAATCCATTTTACGCCAAATTGCTGTTGGCAGGCAGTATTTCAAGGAGAAGTTTGAAGTTATTCCAACCACAGCCGTCAACTTTGATTCTTTTGGACACAGCCGTGGTCTTGTACAATTGCTAGCCAAATCCGGTTTTGATTCCTATATGTTCTTTCGGCCGCCGGCAGTCATAGCCGGTCTCCCTGCTGTGGATTTTTGCTGGGTTGGCTACGACGGATCACGCATTAAGGCGCATGCCGCCAACATAGGATATAATTCCCAGCTTGGATTGGCGGCAGATAAAATTAAAATTTGTGTAAATGATGTTTATAAAGATTTTGACCGACTTATTATTCCATGGGGTATCGGCAACCATGGTGGCGGCCCATCACGTATTGACTTGGAAAACATCGCCGCATTAAAGCGCCTGTTGGCAGAAAAAGGATACCAATTGATGCACAGCACACCAGAAGCCTATTTTGAAGGCATTGACCTGGATGCCCTCCCAACGCATGAAAAAGATCTCAATCCCAGTATGGTCGGCTGCTACACCTCTCAGGTGCAGATTAAACAGAAGCACCGCGAACTGGAAAACCTGCTGCTATCTACTGAAAAAATGGCATCTGCCGCCGAAATCCAGGCAGATTGCAAAATTGATTGGGATGATATCGCTCGTGCAGAGAAAATATTGCTATTCAACGAGTTCCATGACATTCTGCCCGGTACTTCTGTAGAGCGTGCGCAGGATGCCTCTCTGCGTGCTTTCAACTGCGCACTGGAACTGCTGACGCGTCAGCGGGTCAAATCTTTTATGGCCTTTGCTTCGCGTCAACCAGCGGCTGAGGGCAATGAACTGCCAATTTTCGTCTATAATCCCCATCCCTATCCCATCCAGCGGGCTATATCCTGTGAATTTCAGCTCCAGGATCAAAATTGGAGTGGCACATACATCGCCTATGAAGCCTTCCAGGACGGACAGTGCATTCCATCTCAGATGGAAAAAGAGGACAGTAATATTAATCTTGACTGGCGCAAACGATTAATCTGCCAGGTGAATCTTTCTCCCTTTTCTATAACGCGCATCACCTGCCGTCCACGCATTCTGGAAAGCAAACCAGCCATTAAACAACAGGAAGGTGACACGATCCGTCTCAAAAATCCGGTTGCCTCGCTGGCTATTAGTAAAAAAAGCGGTTTGATTCACTCATACTACGTAAATGGTGTTTGCATGTTAAAGAATGGGGCCGGCGAGCTACTCGTCATACAGGATAGTGCTGACTCATGGGGAATGAATACTGTCTCCTTCCCTAACATCCAGGGTAAGTTCACCTTGGCCGATGCCCAAACAGCGGCTTATATCGCCGGATTGGATAAACCTCTCGAACCTGTACGTATCGTTGAGCAGGGCGACGTACAAACCGTTGTTGAGGCAATCTTCACCTACAAACGCTCAGCAACAATTGTACGCTATACCTTTGACATGACAGATTCTGCTGTCGATGTTAACATACGACTCCAATGGATGGAGCCCAATGCCATGGTGAAAATGTCATTACCAGTGGCCTTTACCGACAATCACTGCCACGGACAGGTCGTATTCGGTTGTGACAGACTACGCGAAGACGGAACCGAAAATATCGCTCAGCAATGGTTAGCCATTACCAACGCTACACAAGCCTTCACGATAATCAACACTGGCTCCTATGCCAGCAGCTATAACAATGATGAACTTCGTCTGACGCTATTACGATCAGCAGCTTACTGCGGTCATCCGATTGAAGACCGCGATATAATCCCGACAGACCGATTTTTACCTCGTATAGACATAGGGGAACGTACTTTCCGATTCATTTTGAACGGTGGAAATGTTAAACAGCGCATGGGCGCCATTACGCGTGAAGCCCAGATTGAAAATGAAGCCCCATATGCTCTATCATTTTTCCCGGCAGGCGAAGATCCTTTGCCACCTCTGCTCACATTGAATAACGACTGCGTTATTCTGACATCGCTGAAAAAACACGCAGACGGATGGATGGTGCGGATGTTAAACCCGACAGCAGATGAACAAGTATGTCAACTAAAAATCCCACATTTGAAAATAGATAAATTAATAAAATTCTCACCTTGGCAAGCCTGTGCTTACCATATTCAAGCATCACAAGTGATTGACATCTCGCTGGATGGAAGTTCACGATATTATTCTGCTTGCTTGTCCGATAATAATGCCCAAAGAGTTTAGTCATATAAAAACATTTCACTGCCTTGGATCATCCGATAAATTACTTGCCGTCGATATTTCGATGCAAACACTATTTAGTACTTATAATTCACGGCCTTCGGCACTGCAGATGATTTGCATATTATACTGATTCTCATTAAA
>DHNF01000132.1:0-4553 GCA_002409375.1 Ruminococcaceae bacterium UBA5423 | reverse complement strand
TTTAACAAGAAACAGTATTACAACAACCCCGGCAGAAATTCTGTCGGGGGTTAATAATCTTTTTATCGGATATTAATCTTTGCAAAAATCTAAAACAATAAAAAAGCCCCGCCGAATTGATGGCGGGGTTAATTTTTCTTTATGCTCCGGCCTTTTTGGAAAGAGCCGATTTTTTGCGCGCTGCTGTGTTTTTATGCAAAATACCTTTTGCCACAGCTTTGTCGATCACTTTAAATGTTGAGCGTAAAATCTCTGCTTTATTATCCGCACCGTTTTCAATAGCTACATTTGCTTTTTTAATTTCTGTTCTAAGCGCGGAATTAGCCGCCAAGTTATGGGCGGTTTTAGATGCAATCACCTTAACGCGTTTCTTTGATGATTTTATATTGGGCATGGTTACTCCCCCCTTATAAATCAATGATTTGTAATACGCAAAAAATATATTAACACGAATTGCAAGACATTGCAACTGTTTTTTTGGTTTTAACATCCTTTTTATGCACAATAATTTGTTTTATAAAAATTAGTTACTTTATATTTTAAACTCACTTGACTTTGTAAAGTCTTCATGTTATTATATTTCCAGAATAAACTAAATGGGATTTGAATGGAGGATAATTTTTTGAAAAAGGTTTATTCATTACCCTGCAACATTGCACAAACACTTAATTTAATCGGCGACCGCTGGACCCTTCTTATTCTGCACCGGCTGATGACAGGCCACTGCACATATAAACAGCTTAAGGATTGTCTTGGCGGCATACCCAGCAACCTTTTGTCCGGCAGGCTCAAATCACTTGAGGCTGACGGTCTTATCACAAGCGAGCTGTATCAAGACCATCCCCCGCGCTATCGTTATATCTTATCCAAAAGCGGGAGTGAGCTTAACGACGTTTTTAATTCACTTGTTCTCTGGGGCGAAAAGCATCTAACCACATGTTACAAACGCCTGACTCACAAAGGTTGTAAAAGCGGGTTAGAACATCGCTACTACTGTAAACATTGCGGCAAAATTATAACTTCCTCCGAAATAACGGTTTGTGACACGCAGGAATAATACATTATATGTTTAGGCATCATAATTCGAAAGGGGAATTAATATGAGCAAGCGTACTGATATTGCGATAATAGGCGGCGGCCCTGCAGGATTGTCGGCCGCCATCAACGCTGTTGCTCGCGGCAAAAGCGTGCAATTAATGTCATCAGTCGGCAATAATCTTGAAAAAGCCGAAAATGTTGACAATTATCTCGGGTTTTATAAAATTTCTGGCACAGAACTTATGAACAAGTTTGAAGAGCATGCACGCGCACTTGGTGTATCTGCAATGAAAGGTCGCGTGTCAAATATCATGCCGCTTGGTGACCATTTTCTAATTAATTTTGGCGGCGAAATTACCGAATCAACCACAGTAATTTTGGCAATCGGCGTAGCCAAAGCACGCCAAATCCCCGGAGAAGCAGATCTGCTGGGGCGTGGTGTCAGCTATTGTGCCACCTGCGACGGCATGCTTTATCGCGGTAAAAAAGTCGTGGTTTGGGGCATGGCACAGGACGCAATTGAAGAAACAAATTTTCTTAATGGAATAGGCGTTGATGTCACATTAATTGCCCGTGGCAGCAGGTCATCGGAGCTAAAAGCTGACATACCTTTTATATCAGGAGCCATCGGTGAAATCATTGGGAAAGATCGGGTTACGGCAGTAACGGTTGGACAAGACACTATCGAAGTTCAAGGGGTATTTATCCTCCGCAGTTCGATTGCTCCTTCCTCGCTTGTTCCCGGGCTTGAAACACAGAACGGATATATTAAGGTCACCAACAAAATGGAAACAAATATCCCAGGCATATTTGCCGCCGGCGATTGCACTGGCACTCCTCTCCAAATCTCCAAAGCAACAGGAGAAGGACTTATTGCAGCTCAACAAGCTGCCAGATACATTGATGCATCCCAATCAAAATAATTATAAATGAAAGAGGTTGATGTTATGTCTACAACAATTGTTCATCCTAACGCAACAGAGTTTGACCAGCTTATATCAGGCGACAAACCGGTTTTAGTTGATTTTTGGGCGGAATGGTGTATGCCCTGCCGTATGCTCGGTCCGGTTATTGAACAGCTTGGGGAGCAGTATTCGGGCAAAGTTGCAGTTGCAAAAATCAATGTCGACGAACAGCCCGCTCTTGCAGCACGCTACAATATTCAATCCATACCAACAGTAACAATTTTCAACAACGGTAATATTGTTGATACTCAAGTAGGGCTGCATCCGGCCGATGTTTATACCAACATTCTTGATACGCTAATTTAATATTAATATTGTGTCGCGCAAGGGTATAACACCAACCCCGTAAGCCATATTTTTGGTACAACCAAGCTGTTCAATTGTATCCTTTATATGCTTAATCGACAGTTTTTCTGCCTTATTGTCGACTTCTACAAAACCCACGCCATCAAGATTGCGCCGCAGCTCGCAGCTGTTATATTATTACCGTGTTTAAAAAACAACTGCACCGTATTTTGATGCAATATCTTCTAACAGCGGTCTTTCGATTTCACATAAAGAGTCAACGATAAGACGACCGGTAAAGCGATGTAGTGCGTCATCAAGAAGAACCGCGTTGTCAGTGTGAAGAGCAATTGGCAAGCGGCTCATACCACCAAATTCGATTAGATTGTCGACATCACCCTGGCAGCTTATCTGCAAAAGTGCTGCATTTGAGCAATCCTCGGCCTCAATCAGGCGTTGAGCCAAATCGCTGTCGCATGGTATAGGCTCGCAAAACTCTATATTATCATCAATGAAAAATGCTTCGCTTTCAACTGCAACGGCGCTTATGTCAATTTCACGCGGTGCTATAAGAGGATGATTATCAACAACACCACGCAAAACAGCAATATGTTCGGGTGTCGTACCGCAGCACCCACCAACTATCACAGCACCCGAAGCAAAAAGCATTTGCATTTCCTGCCCAAAACGCAATGGCGACAATTCACCTTGCGAATTCATTGCATTTGGCTTTGCAACAAGCGGAACAGCGGCGTGGGGCAAAGCCTCGGCAAGCGGTTTATCCATTGCAGTTACGCCTTCTGAGCAATTAAGACCCACCGCCGCGGCACCAAGCGACTGAAGTGTAATAACGCAGGGCAGCAATCGTGCCCCTGACATTGTGCGACCGTTTTTGTCTATTGTAAAAGTCACAATAACCGGCAGTCCGGCATGCCGCGCTGCAAGCAACGCCGCGCGTGCTTCGGTCAGGTTTGTCATAGTTTCACAAACCAGCAAATCCACCCCTGCATTATAAAGAGCTGTTGCCTGTTCACTGAAAATTTCTTCAAAAACACTAAATGGCGTTTCGCCCCACGGAACAGGAAACAGCCCGGTCGGAGACATCCCGCCTGCCACCAATACACGACTCTTTGAGGCCTTAGCGGTTTTCATTGTCAACTCGGCCAAGCTTTTATTCAGCTCAGCTACTTTGTCACCCAATCCGAAATCACTAAGCCGTGCGCGGTTTGCGCCAAATGTCGGAGTGTATAAAACATCGCTTCCCGCAAGCACATAGCGGCGCTGTACTGCTGTTACGACATCCGGGTGTTCAAATGCCCACTGTTCGGGGCAAGCGTCGGGAGCCATTCCGGCAGCCATAAACTGGGTGCCTGTAGCTCCGTCAAGCAACAAAGGCAATTTCCATGGCAACTTCATTGTTAACCCTGCCTTTCGGCTTTTTTACATAGATAAAGGTGCTTCTATTTTAAGTAATGCCAACGAATTTTTGAGTGTATGGCGTGTAGCGGCACAAAGTGCCAGCCTTGCCTGCATCAGGGGTTCCTCTTCCCCTTTTACGCGGCAAGAATTATAAAACTTGTGAAACAGTGTTGCAAGCTCAAGGCAGTACCGCGTAATCCTTGCAGGATCCCTTGTTTTTGCAGATTCAACTATTTCATCAGTAAATAGTGACAAATGGCGTATTAGTTCCTTTTCTTCGGTTTGCACAAGTTGTGACAACTCAGAAATCGTGCATTCTCTTGGCACAATTCCCTCCTGCTCAAGATTGTGAAAAATAGAGCATATGCGTGCATGTGCATATTGCACATAGTAAACAGGGTTTTGAGAAGACTGTTCAACTGCAAGGTCAAGATCAAAATCCATTTGAGTATTTGCTTCTCGCTGATTAAAAAAGAAGCGTGCTGCATCAACAGGCACCTCGTCAAGCAAATCCGCAAGCTGTATTGCTTTGCCCGACCGCTTTGACATACGGACAACCTCACCTTCCCGCATAAGGCGCACAAGCTGGATTAAAACCACCTCAAGCTTGCTGCCATCATAACCTGCGGCGTCCATTGCACCCTTCATGCGGGCAACATGTCCGTGATGGTCGGCTCCCCAAACATTAATGCAAATATCAAATCCTCGTTTGAATTTATTTATATGATATGCAATATCAGCGGCAAAATATGTGGGTATTTTGTTGGCACGGATTAAAACCTCGTCTTTTTCGCCACTGTTTTCGGATGCCTTATACCACAATGCACCATCTTTTTCGTATGTCAT
>DHNF01000100.1 GCA_002409375.1 Ruminococcaceae bacterium UBA5423 | reverse complement strand
ATACTAAACACTGATTAGAAACTTGATAAGATATGCGAGGATGTTTTTTGACTGTCAAGGCAGACGACGCAGATGGGCTAGCGCCCATCAAGAACGCAGACAGACGGAAAACACACCGCGTAGGTTGCATGGTTTTAATCAGTGTTTAGTATTATATATAGCCTTCGCACTTTTTAGCCTCATCCGCCGCTCGTTCCGACGGGAGCCAGCCGGCCTTCACATGGAAGGTAATCCGGCCATTTGCAGGCATTGTCTTAATTTGGCCTTTTTCCCGGCAGTATTTCAGTCCCTTATGCTCTGCTGTGGCCGGAAGGCACATGCCCATGGCATCCTCGTTACCCGTGCGCGCTATCCAACGGATACCGTAAGGTAATTCCGATGGCCTGAAAGCCACGTAGCTGGCGCCGTCAGGTATTAATTGCAGGCAGCGCGCCCAGCCTGCGTCATCTGCGTCGTAAAACACGCTGAACACGATCTCCGGTTCGTATATTTGGGTTGCTGCGTCTATGATGTCCATAACAGCGGGGTTTTGCTCCAATGTTTCCATGTAAGAAGCCATTTTTGCTGCCTTGTCTGGCGGCAGGCTTGAAGGTATATCCTTGTGTTCTTTTATATGTTTTGAGTCCCTCGAAGCGCTGTAAACCAGTTTGGCACCTTCGACCGGTCGGAAGTTCAAATGGCATAGATAAAGATATTCCAGCGGATCGGTGCGATTATTTTCCACTGTCATATTTATATCCATTACAGAATCTTTCTCATGGAGTCTTATGGCCGGCCTCGCAGTATAATCCACAGCAAAACATTGACGGTACCGCACTTCTCCCCCAAGCTCTATGTAGTGTCCGTCTTCGTCTTCTCCACACTCCACATAGGCGTTGTCATAAGCGATGCTCGGGAGCTCCCCGTGCTGCGGATGCGCGTCTTCGGGCGCGGGATTTCCCATAGCCGTCATGCCACAATGCAACATGAAGCATCCATAACTGGCGCCGAAATCCTGTGTATCTACCGGTTCCGGAAACGTGGACTTCATGGTAATGTCCCGGCCGCAAAAAGACGCATTCCAAATCTGCTGACCTTTAAAGGGAAGCCATATCAATTCGCCTTTTTCGTTTTGCACCCGAAGAGCCGCCACACCTGTGGAATAAAGAAATGTGGAAGCAGTAAATGCATCCGATTGCAAGAGGGGTTTTTCCTTTTCGCTGAAAAATTGTTTTTCCAATAGAATCTTTGTTTTCATAGCTGCCTCCGAATTTATTTATAACGATCTCACCATCAACACACTACATTCGAATCAGCTGATTCCGAACCGATTTTTGTATTCGGGTTCTACACCGGCTGCCGCTATGATTGCGTTTTCTTTTGCAGTTGTGTCACCGGTAGGAATTGAGTATGAATTATTTTGAGTCAACCACTCTGCCCGGCCCAAAACAGAAAACTCGGTATTTTCCCTGCTGTCCACATTTAATTGTCCATTTGGCATTCTCCAACCGTAAAAAACAATCTTTGGAGACCCTGCGTAACTGTCTGTTTGGGTTTCGTTAAGTATATCTAAATAATTGTCATAAATGTCGGTATTATAACTATTTTGAACAAAATTATAAAAGTTGTTGCGCAATACGTTATTGCGGATGGTGTAACCCGCACTGCGATTATCCTGATAGATGGCTGTCCCGGCAAACATGACATTATGAATGTAGTTGTTTTCTATCACAAGCCCGTCCCGTCGGGATAGTGTATAGATAGCGCCGCCATCTACAAGCTCCATCATGACGTTATAAATATAGTTGTTGGCAATACGGCCTCCCGAGGACTTGGGCTCCTGTCCAAATTCCTCTATACCCCAACCCCAGCCCTGGCTGATGCCGGAATACGGAAGATCGTGCAGGGTGTTGTTTATAATGTCGATATTTCTCGAATAGCCTATTGTAATCCCGCAGGCGGATTTCATGTTCGTGCCTATGTTGTGAATGTAATTGTTGGATATCTCACAATTTTCCGTGACCATGGATTCGTCTTCCGGGCTGTGGTCTTCATAAGGGTTAAAGCCGCCCAAAATTAGAGCCGAACCGCCGCTATTGGTAAACAGGTTTCCGGAAACGAGCGAGTTTTTGCTGTAATGCATATCAATAGCGGTATTTCCAAGATTGATAAATTTGTTATTAATAAAATTAATTCCTTCGGTTTTAAACAGAGTGATTGCGGCTTCAGGTCGATGCCAATATTCGCATTGAGCAACCGGGACCCCACTGTCCAACGTTGCTGAATAAAAAGCAGCTTGTCTGCAGACAAAGCCACCGTTCCTGCCGGGACGCAGCCAGGTGGTGTTGCTGAAGGTAAGACCCTCAAACGTGATGTTTTTCAAAGTCGAATCATTATCGCTGGTTATCAGCTTTTCCGATACACCGGCGAAGGCGCTCAGTGAATCTGCTGTTTCACCGCTGCGCAGCATATAATAGATGGCTTTTTTATTACTGTCATAATACCATTCACCCGGTCTGTCAAGAAAAACCATGGCATTTTCTATCCACCATAAATTTTC
>DHNF01000084.1 GCA_002409375.1 Ruminococcaceae bacterium UBA5423 | reverse complement strand
ATGTTTTTAATGAGAATCAGTATCAGATATCAGTATTTAGCAAAACACCCACCAAAATTGAAAAAATTGCCACCCGTTTAGGGTGACAATTTTTCCAGAAAGTCTTGAAAGAGACAAGCAAATAAATTTGCTATTATACGATTATAGCACCACGCACCGTGATTGTCTATATACATTGTTAAACATATTTTTGCACTTTATTAAATATGCACAATTTATACTTTATCCGTAAAGTTCGCCTAAACGTTTGAGATAATCATAGCGTGCTGCCGAATCTTTTTCAGCTTTGTCAAACAGCTCTTGTGCTCTTTCCGGGAATGTACGTGTCAAAGAATTGTACCGTACTTCTCCCATTAAAAACTCACGATATGGTATCGTAGGCTCTTTGCTGTCAAGCATAAACGGCTTTTCCTTACTCGGATCAAAGCGATACAAGTGCCAGTAACCCGACATAACAGCCTTCTTTTCTTCTGCCTGAGCATTGACTAAGCCGCCCTTTATTCCGTGGTTTATACACGGTGCATAGGCAATAATCAATGAAGGTCCGGGATATGCTTCGGCTTCACGTATTGCTTTGAGCGTCTGGTTCATATCGGCTCCCATAGCTATTTGAGCAACATAGACATAGCCATAGCTCATGGCGATTGCGCCTAAATCCTTTTTCTTGACCGATTTGCCTGCTGCTGCAAACTGCGCAACCGAACCCGTAGGTGTGGCTTTTGATGCCTGACCGCCGGTATTTGAATAAACCTCGGTATCAAACACAAACACATTTACATCCTCGCCAGAGGCCAGCACATGGTCAACGCCGCCAAACCCTATATCATATGCCCATCCATCACCGCCAAACATCCAAAATGATTTTTTAACGAGCAAATCCGATGCTTTCATCGCTTCACGGAACAGGCTGTTTAATTCGCTACCTGACTTATCTCCCTCAAGAATAGCCGTTTCCAGCGCGGAAACAACTTTGCCGGCAGCGGCTTTTGATGCCTGAGCATCATCCTTGCCGTCGAGCCATGCCTGGGCTGCTTCTTTAAGCCCCCACTCTGCGGGAATATCTGACCCAATGAATTTTTTCATTATATCAACAAGGCGGTTCCGGCGCGCGGCAACTCCAAGAAACATTCCATATCCATATTCGGCATTGTCCTCAAACAGTGAATTTGCCCATGCAGGACCATGACCTTGCTTATTTACGGTATACGGTGTTGAAGGAGATGAACCGCCCCATATGGAGCTACACCCTGTGGCGTTTGCAATATACATACGGTCACCAAACAACTGTGTGACCAATTTGGCATACGGAGTTTCACCGCATCCGGCACAAGCTCCTGAAAACTCGAGCAGCGGCTGAAGGAATTGACTGCCCTTGACCGTAGTCGGCTTAAACTTCTCGCTGACTTCGGGTTTTGCCGACAAATCATTGCCAAACATAAAATACTTCTGCTTGTCAAGCTGCGTATCAAATGGTTGCATATCAAGCGCTTTGTTACCCTTTCTGCCCGGACAGACCGCAGCACACGAACCGCATCCCGTACAATCAAGAGTTGATACAGTTATTGCAAACTGATATCCAGGAAGCCCCGTTGCCGGTTTTGTCTGCATTCCCTCGGGTGCTGCCTCGGCCTCATCTGCAGTCATAATAACAGGCCGGATTACCGCATGCGGGCACACATATGAGCAGAAATTGCACTGAATACAATTATCGGGTACCCACTCCGGCACGTCTACCGCAATTCCGCGTTTTTCATATGCCGATGATCCGAGCGGTACAGTGCCGTCTGCATCTTTCAAAAATGTTGAGACAGGCAGTTTATCACCCTGCTGTGAATTTACAGGGGTTAGTATGTTGTCAATATAATCCCGTATTTCCGGGCGTCCTCCCATAGCCGGTTTTTTGTCGGCAGTCGTATCGTTAGCCTGAGCCCAGCTTTCCGGCACATTTATCTTTTTAACCTCGCGTATGCCGGTGTCAATCGCGTCATGATTCATCTTTACGATTGCGTCACCTTTTTTTGAATACGATTTGGTCGCGGCATCTTTCATCAATTTGACGGCATCATCAACCGGTATAACTTTTGTAAGCTTAAAAAATGCAGCCTGAAGAATTGTGTTTGTCCGGTTCCCGAGCCCAATTTCCTTTGCAAGATGGGTTGCATCAATTGTATAAAAGTTAATATTATTTTTCGAAATAGTTCTTTTCATATCTGCGGGCAAATACTTGTCAAGCTCGTCTACATCCCATGCACAGTTGAGCAGGAAGGTGCCACTCGGCTTCACATCGCTAATCATGTCAAATTTGTCGATATAAGACGGGTTATGGCATGCAACAAAATCCGCCTTATTAATAAAGTAAGTGGATTTAATCGGTTTTTTACCAAAACGCAGGTGCGAGATAGTAAGCCCGCCTGATTTTTTTGAGTCATAGGCAAAGTAGCCTTGAGCATACATATCAGTATGGTCACCAATAATTTTAATTGAGTTTTTGTTGGCGCCAACTGTGCCATCCGACCCCAAGCCCCAGAATTTACATGAACGGGTACCGCTGGGCGTGGTGTCCGGAATGTCTTTGACTTCAAGAGACATGTGGGTAACATCGTCATCTATGCCAATGGTAAACCGTTTCTTCGGGCTTGCGACACCCATATTGTCATAAACCGAGGCAATCTGCGCCGGCGAAGTGTCCTTAGAGCCCAAACCATAGCGTCCGGTATATATCGGCACTGATTCAAATTTTGTTCCCTTAAGTGCGGCGCATACATCAAGGTACAAAGGCTCGCCGATAGATCCGGGTTCCTTTGTGCGGTCAAGCACGGAAATGGATTCAACACCCTCGGGTATTGCTTCAATTAAATGCTTTGCCGAGAACGGACGGTACAGCCGAACCTTAATAAGTCCAACCTTAGCTCCCGCTGCGTTCATGTAGTCAACTGTTTCTTCGATAGTCTCACAAACAGAACCCATCGCAACAATCACATGTTTTGCATCGCGCGGGCCGTAATAATTAAACAGCTTGTAATCCGTGCCGATTTTTTGATTTATTTTGTCCATATATGACTCGACAATCTCGGGAACCATATCATAATAAGGATTACAGGCCTCACGAGCCTGGAAGAAAATATCCGGGTTTTGGGCTGTGCCGCGCTGCACCGGATGCTCGGGGTTGAGAGCACTTGCACGGAAGCGGTCAACCGCCTCCCAGTCCAGTAATTCACCCAAATCCTTGTAATCCCAAGCCTGAATCTTCTGAACCTCATGCGATGTGCGGAAGCCGTCAAAAAAGTGCAGGAAAGGTACACGGCCTTTAATTGTGGACAGATGAGCAACTGCCGCTAAATCCATGACTTCCTGAACACTTGACGAACACAACATTGCATAACCTGTTTGGCGGCATGCATATATATCGGAATGATCTCCGAAAATGGACAGTGCGTGTGACGCAACTGCACGGGCTGATACATGAATAACGTTAGGCAAAAGCTCTCCCGCAAT
Organism: Ruminococcaceae bacterium UBA5423; assembly: GCA_002409375.1. Taxonomy (GTDB): domain Bacteria; phylum Bacillota; class Clostridia; order Oscillospirales; family Acutalibacteraceae; genus Avimonas. The sequence continues at coordinate 14,414 of DHNF01000084.1, read as the reverse complement.
CTTGTACATATTGGGAATCATCAGCAAAAGCCCTTGTGATGCGGTATATGTAGTCGTAAGCGCACCGGCGGCCAATGAACCATGAACCGCACCGGCAGCACCCGCTTCTGACTGCATTTCTGCCACCTTCACCGGCTGCCCAAACAGATTGTTAACTCCGCTTGCCGACCACTTGTCGGTTTCCTCAGCCATAACCGATGACGGCGTTATCGGATAGATGGCAGCTACATCAGTAAACGCATATGAAACGTGTGCTGCTGCACTGTTTCCATCCATTGTTTTGAATTTTCTCGACATTTACAATTTCCTCCTTGAAAGAGTGCTACTTATAATTTCTATACTAACATAGTAACATTTTAAGTCGAAACTGTAAACCACTAAATTTATAGTAATCCCCCATAATTCAGCAATATTTTTACTTGAAGTGTTTTATATTAATTAAAATTACTATTATCCTTGAATTTGACCATATTTGTTCATAAAATGAGTTTGACAGCCTTGGCTTCTTGAAATCGTAAAGTAACTCGCGATTTCTATGGCGCACAACACCACCCGCATTCCTGCTTTAGTTGACATGCTGGATAAAACGGGATATTATAATGTTGATTATTTATAAATTGATGATGATATGCAACCTTAGCTTTGCGGTTTATACTAATATCCGATTAATAGATTGACATAGTTTTCGAGGATTTTTTTGTCGGGCAAAACCGACGACGCAGGCGGAAAACTAAGCCGGGCGCAAAAAACACCGGAAAGATATTGTTTTTTATCCAGATATTAGTATTAATCAACTTTAGAAATGAAAGGGGTAATAAAAACATATGGATTCAGACCCTGAACCCGATCCTACAGGAGTAAATATTTTTATTAAGCTGATTTTGTTGGCAGTTCTTATTTTTATCAATGCGTTTTTTGCAGCATCCGAAATTGCGGTTATCACATTATACGACAATAAGGTTCAAAAAATGGCCAATGAAGGGCATAAAAAGGCACGGCAGATTATAAAGCTAACGGCCAATTCCTCGAATTTTCTTGCCACTATTCAGATTGGCGTAACACTTGCCGGTTTTCTTGCGTCGGCTACAGCAGCCCAGTCACTGGCCGGCCCGCTTTCGGATTGGATTACGGGACTTTCTCCTGCATTAAACCAGTATTCCAGTGCAATCAACTTTATAAGTGTAGTCTTAATTACGCTGATGATGTCCTATTTTTCATTGGTGCTTGGAGAGCTTGTACCCAAACGCATTGCAATGCAGAAATCCGAGGCTATTTCCTTTGCCGTTGTCAATGTTTTGCGCGGCGTTTCAACAGTAACACGACCGTTTGTGCGCCTGCTTTCGGTTTCAACAAATCTTGTTGTACGTATGTTCGGACTTGATCCCAATGCTACACAAAAGAACGTCACAGAAGAAGAAATTCGTATGATGGTGGATGTGGGCGGTGAAAAAGGTGTCATTGAAGACGTTCAAAAAGAAATGATAAACAACGTCTTTGAATTTGATGATATTACCGCAGAGGATATTATGACACCTCGCACAGATGTTGAAGTAGTCGAAGTCGGGGACGACATTACCGAAGCGTTGCGCATAGGTGTGGACGGCGGTTATTCGCGCCTGCCCGTTTATGAAGAAGAGATTGACAACATTATAGGTCTGGTTTATGTAAAGGATTTGCTTCCCTATGTAGGGCAGGAAATCCCCAAAGATGTAACAATACGCCATATAATGCGTGAAACCTTTTTTGTGCCGGGCACAAAACGATGCGGCAACCTGTTTGCCGAAATGACCGAGAAACATATACAGCTTGCAATTGTCGTGGATGAATACGGGGGATTTGCCGGAATTGTTTCGATGGAAGACTTGATTGAATCCATTGTCGGCAACATTCAGGATGAATACGATAATGAAGAGGAAGAAGTTACAATAACGGGTGACAACACCTTTGAGGTAGAAGGCTCGATTGATATAGAAAAACTGGGTCATCTTCTTAAAATCAAATTCCCCGATGGTGATTATGATACAATTGCCGGGTATATCATGGATATACTTGGTCGTATTCCGGGCGAAGACGAACATCCCGAAGTAACGTTTGAAAATGTTACCTTTACGGTAATGGAAATGGACGAGCGACGCATCGAGCGTGTTCATATACTTGTGAATCCCCGTGCCTTAGAAAAAGAGTCAGTCAATGACTTTTCATAAAAAGGAGCATGGTGCTCCACCCATGTCGCGCACAAAATGCGCATGAATGAAGCAAATTTATGCCCGCGTCCCACCTTTCATAATTTCTTTCAACCTAAATCCTTAAACTTTAAATGGGGCTGCCTTTCAGCCCTTTTTATTTTGCGCAATATTTTCTTGTCTTGACACTTTTTGACTTTAATAATAATATTATTAAGTGAGATAATAATAACTTGATACATGAAAGATGGGCTAAGAAAATGGCAAAAATACTAACGGATATCGAAATTGCTCAAAGCGTGCAACCACTTTATATTGAACAAATAGCAAAAAAACTTGGATTGACAAGGCAAGACATTGATTTGTACGGCAACGACAAAGCCAAAATACACCTTTCGGTCTATGACAGGCTTAAAGATAAGCCGGACGGTAAGCTTGTGCTTGTTACCGCGATAACACCGACCCCTGCGGGCGAGGGCAAGACCACAACCACAATCGGACTTGGTGATGCATTAAGTCATTTGGGTAAAAAGGTAATGCTTGCACTGCGCGAGCCGTCCCTGGGCCCTGTTTTCGGAATTAAAGGCGGCGCGGCCGGAGGCGGCTGGGCGCAGGTTATTCCCATGGAGGATATAAATCTGCATTTTACCGGCGATATGCACGCAATCGGGGCGGCCAACAACCTGCTGGCTGCAATGCTTGACAACCATATTCACCACGGTAATCAACTCGGCATTGATGTGCGCCGCATCACTCTAAAGCGTTGCGTGGATATGAACGACAGGCAGCTTCGCCATATAACAAACGGGCTGGGCGGGCGCGTGTGCGGTGTGCCCAGAGAGGACGGATACGACATCACGGTGGCATCGGAGATAATGGCAGTTCTCTGTCTTTCGAAAGATCTGTGCGACTTAAAAGAAAATCTCGCCCGTATCGTTGTCGGATACAACTATGACGGAAATCCTGTTACATGCGGCCAGTTAAAGGCGCAGGGCGCTATGACTGCTCTGCTGCGCGATGCATTAAAACCTAATCTTGTGCAAACTCTTGAACATACTCCGGCGCTTGTTCATGGCGGTCCCTTTGCAAACATTGCTCACGGGTGCAACAGCATAGCCGCAACCGGCCTTGCGCTAAAGCTCGCCGATTATGTAATAACCGAGGCGGGATTTGGGGCAGACCTGGGCGCTGAAAAGTTTATTGATATAAAATGCCGAAAAGCAGGACTTAAACCCAATGCCGCTGTCATTGTGGCAACAGTTCGTGCACTTAAATCCCACGGAGGTGTATCAAAAGACCAGCTGCAGACCGAAAACCTTGAGGCTCTTAAAAAAGGCATACCCAATCTTTTAAAACACATTGAAAACATAACAAAAAAATTCGGTATACCGGCCGTGGTTGCCATAAACCGTTTTCCGGGCGACACACAGGCAGAACTTGATATGCTGTGCCAAAGCTGCAGCGAGCTTCATGTCAATGTCGCGCTGTCCGAAGTGTGGGAAAAAGGCGGTAAAGGTGGCACTGCACTTGCCAATGAAGTGTTGCGGCTTTTGGATATGCCGAGCAAATTCAAAATGCTGTATACGGACGAAATGCCGCTTTTCGATAAAATCAACATTGTTGCCCGCGAAATATATGGGGCAGACAGCGTTGCTTATCTGCCGTCTGCAAAGCGCGAGCTTGACCAGTTAACAGAATTGGGATTTGGGAACCTGCCAATCTGCATTGCAAAAACACAATATTCATTGTCAGACAATCCGTCACTTAACGGGCGCCCCACTGGATTTAATATTACTGTCAAAAGCGCGCGTCTTTCGGCAGGTGCGGGTTTTGTGGTTGTGCTTACAGGCGACATCATGACAATGCCGGGGCTGCCCAAAGTACCGTCTGCCGAAAATATTGATGTGGATATGCAAGGTCGCATAACCGGCCTGTTTTAAGTTATGACAACACTTATAACTGACATCTCTAATATATCAGACGAACATGAAAAAACTATGTCTGCCGCTCTGCCGGTTTATGCCAAAAAGCGCCGTCCAGAATCGCTTGTTGCGGCATATTTGCTTTATTGCCTGATTTTATGCCGACAGACTAACGGCGGTCTTGTGTGGGCAGATATTGACAAGCTGGTTCCAAAAGCCGATATGGTGTCCGATCTCGCTAAGAAAGTAGGCTGGCCGACAGGTCAACACGGAAAGCCGTTTCCCAAGGGTATAAATATCGGCGGCATCGTGCTTCACGCAGGTATTTCACACAGCAAAGGACTGGTTTGCGCCACAATATCACGCTCCCCCATCGGAATCGACTTACAAGTGATTCCCAAAATGCCGCCAATTCGTATGCTGCGCATTGCAAAGCGGTTTCATCCCGATGAATACTCTCGGTTGTCAACGATTGATAAATCACGACTTGCAGGCACTTTTACCCGTTTGTGGGCTTGCAAGGAAAGTGCATTAAAGCTTGACGGAACAGGGCTGTCGACACCCTTGTCCTCATTTTGTGTTGAACCCGATGGTACCTGTGTAATAAACGGCAGACCGGCAATAATATATGTAAAGAACTTGCATCGTGCTTATTTATCTTTTGCCCAGTGGCTATAAACCGGAGGAGGTTTGTCTGTGAAGGATTACCTGAAAGGTTTTACTCGAACAATATCCCTATTTATTTTGGGTGTTGCATTGATTGCGGTATACAAAACCTTTGATAATATGAGCGTGATAATGTCTTTTATAGGTCGTATAATAAGCATTCTCAGCCCGTTTGTAATTGGGTTGGGTCTGGCATTTCTGCTCTACGCACCGTCAAACCGATTAGAACTGGTAATAAAGCAAAAGCTGCCACGCCCATTTGCTCGTCATGCACGCGTACTGTCAGTTTTAACTGTATATGTGGTGCTTATTCTTTTGTTAGCGCTGTTATTGACTTTTGCACTGCCCGCAATAATTCGCAGCATTATTAGTCTTGTTGCTTCCTTACCCGGCTATTACAATCAATTAATAGAGTTTTTAACATCGTTATCCGAACAAAACGGGATATTTGAGGGGTTTGATGTCACAAAAACCGTTCAGGACATCTACACCTCTTATATAGAACCAAGGCTAACGCCCGATGCAGTATTAAGCTATTTTAAGGGCATTATGGATTTCACATCATCATTGTTAAATGTATTTATGTCATTTATTATCTCAATTTATATGCTGCTAAGCCGTGATTCACTTCTTAATACGGGCAAGCTGATACTAAGACTGTTTATTAACGAGCATCGTATGACATATGTTTCACGGTATACACGCCGATCATGCGAAATATTGTACAGCTATTTTTACAGTCAAGCGCTGGATGCTATTATTGTCGGCGTTCTAATGACAATCGGACTTGTCATTTTTCGGACTCCAAACGCACCATTGCTTGGACTATTAATTGGTCTTCTTAATATGATACCATATTTTGGCGCAATTATTGGCGGCTTAGTAGCTGTAATGATAACGTTACTATCAGGCAATGTATACGGCGCTGTTTTTGTTGCTGTTTATATCATTGTAATGCAGCAAATCGATGCCAATCTTATTCAACCGCGTATTGTCGGGCATACTTTGGGCGTTCGTCCGATATATGTTTTGTTTGCCATAACACTGGGCGGCGGACTTTTCGGGTTTTGGGGAATATTCCTCGGTGTCCCTGCAATTGCAATTGTGCAAATGCTGTTTAGAGACTTTGTTTCTTACCGCCATCGTTTTAAAAAACCGACAATACGCCCGTCTGAATAAATCATTTGCAAACCACACCCAGCATATGTAGGGACAAACTGTGTTCACCTGCAAATTTGTATACTACGCAATTGATTAAACCGTGCTAAAAAGAAGGAGATTATTGATGTCCGATCCTATTGGATTATATATACATGTGCCTTTTTGTGTTTCAAAATGCCCGTATTGCGATTTTTATTCTTTGCAGGGGCAAAGTCACGAGGTGATGGACGCATATACCAACGCCGTTATCGACGCACTTGCATTTTGGTATGAAAAGTTAGGAGGAATATCCGCCGATACGCTTTATATCGGCGGGGGCACTCCCTCACTGCTGGGCGGCAAAAGAATAAAGAGTATATTAGACGAAGCAACAAAGCTCTTTAAGCTTATAAATGCGGAAATAACCATGGAGGCAAACCCCGGCGATTTATTAGATGAAGTATTCTCCGCATTTGCATCGGCAGGCGGCAATCGCGTATCAATCGGTATGCAGACCTGGGATGACGCACAACTAAGATTTTTAAATCGGCGTCACCGTCCTCAAGATGTCAAAAAAGCTATTGCTGCTGCACATGCCTGTGGCATAAACAACATATCCCTTGACATAATGCTCGGCCTTTGCGGACAATCCGTAAAATCAGTTATATCAGATATTAGCCGTGCTTTTGAAATGGGTGCACGGCATATATCGGCTTATATATTAAAAATCGAAAAGGGAACTTCCTTTTTTCAAAACCGTGATTCTCTATTTCTACCGGACAGTGACGAGTGTGCTGAACTGTATCTTGCTGCATGTCAAACGGCGGATATGTTAGGATACCGTCAATATGAAATATCGAATTTCGCCATGCCCGGTTTTGAATGTCGCCATAACATTAAGTACTGGAATTTAGATCCGTATCTTGGCATAGGTCCTGCAGCACATTCCTATATAAATAATACGCGCTTTTATTATGAACAGGATATAAATTCATTTTTAAAAGGTGTAATGCCTGTCCAAGAATTGGGTGTACAGCAAAACGATTTTGTTATTGATGAACACGAAAACGAATACATAATGCTGCGTTTGCGGTTGAACGAAGGCATTAAATACAATGAATTTAATGCTAAGTTTGGTCATGATATACCGCATTCGGTCATTAATCGGGCAAAAGATTTGCCCTCCCACCTGATTTCAGTTGACAACGAGGGAATTCGCCTTACGCGTTTGGGGTTTTTATTGTCAAACACGATTATTTGCAAATTTTTGTATGATTAATGGTGGCGGTGAGAGGGCATTTCGTGCGTAAATATTAAGTTGAAGATACAATTTAAAACGGAACGCCGGGGACGGCGTTCCCTACCAGGTGCATGGGCTTATGCATATGGCGATTTGTGCCGGCGGTGAGATGAGGATGTTTCGCCCTGCAAATACGGCTAATTTTAAAATTGGCGCCACAATTTAAAACGGAACGCCGGGGACGGCGTTCCCTACAGGTGCATGGGTATGCGGAAAATTGTAGGGCGCGATGCCCTCACCGCGCCATTTTCAAGATAAATTTGCATAAAAATATGCATGTTTATTTTAAAACCTCGGTTGCTGCAACACACTCACCCTCAAACATCCAAAACATGGCTCGTATTACTGGCGGCAGAACATTCCACAAACGGCCTGTCCACTTGCTTAATTGTTCAGACATCTCATATGCTTGCTCGCGCCCAAGCATGTTTACATAGACGCTGTCCTCTTTGGTGAATATTTCAATCCTCATACTGCCGCTGCCAAATCCCACTTGACGAGTGTTGTAATCGGCTATAATAAATCCTGTGATTAGTATAAGCAAAAAAAAGCAGGTTAACGCAGCGCGCCAAAACACGCGAAAATTTGTGTTCCTTTGCTTTGGTTTTCTGTTATGCAACATCCGCCGCCCCTATTGTTTTAGTGTATTAAGTACCTGTGCCAATGTTTTTCCCAAAATTTCGCCCGAATATACCGCCTCGCTTACGGTATTAGAATCGGCACCAACCTCAATTAGCAACGAGCCATTTGTAAGATGCTGATTATAGCGGCTGTCCACAGTGTATAACGGCCGCATAATGCCCGTATATTGCGTATGAAGTGCACTTTGCAACCTCAGTGCAAACCTGAGGTTTTGCTGCCAGTTTGGATGGGGTACTGCGGCCGAATTGCCCACACTTGCAATTATCATCATTTGTGCGGCCTTTCGCCCGTTTATTGTTACGGTTGGTTTATATCTTTCTGTTTTAGATTTGTATAATGCGTCACGATGAATGTCGATAACAACGCTAATAGACGGATACTGTTCAAGAATTTTTTTCACAGTCTGTACTGACCGCTCGTATGCTCCGGAATATTTAGGCGAATCGTGAACGGTTACATCGTGGATTGCTGCAATATTAGCAGCGCGAAGCTGTGCACAAATAGCCTCGCCCACTGCCACAACATTTTGTGTATGGTCCTTTGACCTTGACTCATCAGATTTATTGTAATAACCTGCATAATAAGACATATAACATTCAGTTGTGTGCGTATGCATTATAAGAACCTGAGGATTGACCGAGTCTGTAATCTTAATATCAGGTTTTATTTTTAACTGAGACGATATATCCACCGAACGGCTGCTACCGTTTTTTATTGCAACGCCCTGCACGAAATTGCTGCCGGAAGTCATTTGAATCTCAATAATTTTTCCTCCGTTGCCTGCCTCGGACGGTACAACGCCGGATATGTCATTCGGGGGCGGTGAAAGCTCGCCCGATGTCTGCATTCCTCCACCCGGTGTATAAGTCGGCAACAATACCGGTTCGCTCTGGCTGTCACCTTGCTGTGCGGCCGGTATGCGGCTCAGCCGTTCGCTGAGCATCTGTGCACCACCCTCAGGCTGCATTATGCCTGCCGACAGCATCGCAAGACCCTCCCCCAGACTGAGCAACCGTCCACCCGACAAACCACTCACAGTTAGCACAAGACAAACAACAAGCGATACAGCCGCTATTGCAGCACGAGCTGTTTCCAGCCGCGGTTTATTATGCTTGTTTTGCGGCCTTTTTCGCATTTTCATCACCGCTAAAAGACTATGCGAAAAAATAAAATTTTATACCATAAGTCAATTACATAATCTTCAATATAACCTGTTTTATACTGATATTTGCAACTAACAGAGTACTGAGAAGACAGGCTTGCTATCCTGCTGCTGAAATTAATGACAGCGGAGAATATTCGGGCTGAAGCGCTGCGTTTACCATCATTGCAATAAGATTAGAAGCCCGTCGAATAATCAAATCAATTTCTCGCGGCGTCACCATCATTTCAGAGCCGCGGGGTGTCACCTGCTCTCCTGCCTCTTCACGCCCGGTCAAGTCCATTGCTACGGTGCGTGCGTCCACAACAGTGGGAACACCCAGCCCGATAACCGGCACACCAAGCGTTTCACGATTTAGCGCAATACGGTTATTACCTACACCCGAACCCGGAGCAATGCCGGTATCACAAATCTGTACGGTGCAGCCAAGCCGTTCTACACTGCGGGCAGCAAGTGCGTCGATTACAATTACCGCAGCAGGTTTAACAATACCGCAAATGCCGTGCACCATTTCACTGCTTTCAACGCCTGTTTGCCCCAGCACTCCCGGGACAAACACTGCCGCCGACCGAAGCTTGTCCAACCCTGTGCTGCGAGCAAATTCACCCTCAATATGTCGCGTTGCCAACACCATGCCCGCAGACCTGGGTCCCAGCGCATCGGGAGTTACCGACTGATTGCCCAATCCCACTACCAAAACAGTACCTTGTTCGGGTAATAATGAACGAAGCTCTGCCCCAAGCACCGTTGCCTTTTGCTCCATATTCTCCTCATCGTCTGACAAAGGTGGCAATTCCGCGGTTATATAGGCTCCTATCGGCCGCCCAAGCTCCTTTTCTCCCTGTTCGTTTTCAATATAAATTCTTAATAGCTTAATATCCTCAATTTGCTGACTTTCCTGCCTTATACCCGGCAGCTTTGTCTCTGGTGCTGCCTTAACTGCTTCAATAGCCAAATCTGTGCGAAACTGCATTTTTCTGCCCCTTTATTTTATACATTTTTTATGAGCAATAAAACATTGATAATTTAGTATACTCACCCATCACGAATACTATACGCTTCGCTATATTTTATCCCCACAATAAATTTTCAAGTGCGACTACTTGCCCAGCGACCTAAAGTATGTGTATAATGTAGATTGAAATAATGCTCGCTGAATAATACCGTTTGCGATCCAATATTATCTTTAGATGCTCATTGATTGCCGCCTGTTATATTAAACGGTCGGGGGACGACCGTTTAATAAAAATGCAAGGTTTTTTGATTTTTAATAAAAACCTTGCACCTGAATAATTTTGAAAGGTACGACTTTTTTAATGGACTATCGTATAAATCCGGACATGCTAAATGAAATATTTGCAGTTCCCGCCGTTGTGGCAGATGAACATATCAGGCTGGCCGGTTCGGCACAGTTAAAGGTGTTAATTTGGCTGCTAAGAAACGGGTCAGGCAAATTTGATGCTGACCAATGCTCAAAAGCAATCGGACTTACTCCCGCCGACTGCCGCGACGCGTTACAATACTGGGTTGAGACAAACTTGCTTATATCCCCATCGACACAAGAAAAAACGCCCGCAAAAAAGGATGTCGAAGAAAATAAAAAAACAACCGGCAAGCATGTATTGGCCGCATCGCGGCCCCGTCCGGTCAAGCCCACTATGAAAGAGGTAATAAGCCGCCAAAAGGAAAGTGAAGAGTTCACATATTTGCTTGATACTGCTTCGGCAAGGATGGGACGACCGATATCAAATGGCGATATGGAAACGCTTTTATATCTTTATGATACCGCGGGGTTACCTGTCGAGGTTATTCTCATGGTGATTGAATACGCAAATGCCTGCGGCAAATCTCATATGCGGTACATAGAAAAAGTTGCACTTGATTGGTCGGACCGGGAAATCAATACAATTGCGGCAGCAGAACAATACCTGTGCACACTCGAACGGCGACGCCAAGCGTGGCAGAAATTAAGTGAGCTGCTGAACATTAAACAATCACCAACCGTTGCACAATCAGATGCGGCAGAACGCTGGATTTGCGACTGGCAGATTGACGGCGGGCTATTGCGGCTGGCTTACGATAAGTGCATCAAAGCTACCGGCAGGTTCAACAGCAGCTATATGATGAAAATTATCGAGAACTGGCGCAACCAGGGCATTGATTCGGTTGAAAAAGTAGACGATCAAAATTCAAGCAAGAGTAAAAAATCTAAAAAGGAAACCTCATATGATTTAGAAGAATACGAAGATATGGTGCGAAGCTTTACGCCTGTATATATAAAAAACAAGTAATGATGATAGGAGATTTAAATGGGATATAGTCGGGAGGTTTATGACGCGGCTTTTGCTGAACTTCAACGCCGGCGTACCGGTGCACAGACTAAAGCCACCGCGCTGCACGAACGCATGGTAAACAAGCACCCGCGCATCAGAGAAATTGAACGCGAAATGGCTAACGCCGCGATACGCGTATCTCGTGCCGTGCTTAACGGCGGGGATGTTATCGCCGCAGTGGAGCGTATTAAAAATAAAAATCTTACACTACAGGCCGAGCTTGCTGAGATTCTTGCAAAGGAGGGTATCCACAGGCCGAATTTCGAGCCGCGTTATGCCTGTCCAAGCTGTGAAGATACCGGCTACTGCAGAAATAAAGTGTGTGACTGTTTTAAGGCCCTGCTGCGTGAGGAGGCTTTTAAACGCCTGAGTTATATGGGTACTATGAAGGATGCGAGTTTTGATAGTCTTCGACTTGATTATTATCCGGATACCCCACGAAGCAAAATGTCACCCCGTGACTGCATGAACGAAGTTTTTGCATATTGTAAAAGTTACGCCGACGACTTTGATTTGAATTCTCCAAGTCTTTTATTCCGTGGAGCTACAGGCACGGGCAAAACCCATGTTTCATTGGCTATTGCACGCTGCGTAATAAATGCCGGCTTGGGCGTAATCTACGGTCCGGTTCAAAAGCTTTTACACCAGATTGAAAAGGAGCATTTTGGTCGCGCAAACGGTAACAGCCAGGATATGATGATCGAATGTGATTTGTTGATACTTGATGATTTGGGGTCGGAGTTTTCAAGCCCGTTTTACACCTCGTGCTTATACAACCTTATAAACAGCCGTATGCTTGACGGTCGACCCACGATTATAAGCACAAATCTGAATCAAAACGAGCTTGAGCGTTACGGAGAACAGATAACTTCACGCATTATCGGCACATTTGTACCGCTTACCTTTGTTGGGCGCGATATCCGGCAAATCAAGCTAAGGGAAAAAATAAAACAGGGCATTGAATAATGCCTGACAAATCTTTCAAAACTGTAATATGAGGTTACATACACGCTTTTATTCTTGACTAAACATATATTTTTTTGTACAATTCTACTTATATATTTGCCAAAATATTACCAAAGGAAGGTTGGTGACGCTGATGCCTGAATATAAAGGGCAGGAAAGACTTTGTATGGGCTGCATGAATCCACTACCCGAAGGAAGAAAAGAATGCGGCATATGCGGCTATCCTGCAAACGGCGACAATGAATCGTTGTATCTCACCGTCGGTACACTATTATCTGACCGGTATATTGTAGGAAAGCTTATTGAGCATACGGGTGACGCCGCTGTTTATATCGGGTTTGACAGGGTGCTCAAATCGCCGATAATTATACGGGAGTTTCTGCCCGACACACTCGTGGAGCGGTCCCAAAGCAGCAAACTGCAAATTATAAGCGGATGCGAAAATACTTTCCGTGATTATCATGAAAAATTCAAGACACATGCCCGCGCTCTTGCGCGTATGCGTGGACTTTCGTCAATTGTTTCGATATACGATATATTCGAACAAAACCTTACGACCTATACCGTTTCAGAATACTACGGCGGAAACACGCTTGAAACGCGGCTCAAACAGGTTGGCGGGCGTATGAGGTGGGAAGAAGCGCGGCCGTTATTTATGCCGCTGCTGTCTTCGCTTAATTCACTGCATTCCGCGGGCATATTCCACTTGGGCATTAGCCCTAAAAACCTTATCCTCGGTAATGACGGCAAGCTGTATCTTCGGGGCTTTTGTATAGCCGACGCGCGCCGTGTCAACACTGACTTGAGACCTCGCCTGATTTCTGGTTATTCAGCCCCCGAGCAATATGCTTTTGGCCAAGAAACAGGGGCACTGAGCGACATATACGGACTTGCGGCAACAATTTTTCGCACATTAACGGGAAATCCACCACCTGAGGGATCCCGCCGTGCACAGGATTCCAACGATTTATTTGTCCCAACCGATGTCGCAAAAGAATTACCTGATTATATAGCCGCTGCGCTTTTCAACGCATTGCAGGTTAGCCCCGAAAATAGACCTCGTTCAATCGAGCACTTCCGCGATCATCTTTCGACGGCGCCCGCCGTATCACGGCTACGCGAGGACGAAAAGCCTAATATACCTGAACCTGAACCAGAACCAACAGACGACCAATCACCCGAAAAAAAGGAAAGCCGTTATAAATACGCAGTTCTGATTGTATTGTCGGTGTTTATATTTCTTTTGTTGCTTGCGGGTACAGTCTTGCTGCTTATTTTCCCTGATTTAATAGGTGGCGGCGATGAAACTTCAAGCACCACAAGTTCGTCGGTTATTCAGACAACAACAAGTAGGGCTACAACTGAATATGTACCGCAAACCGAAAAATTTGCGACGCCCGATTTAATGGGCAAAAGCTATTATGATATTCGCAGCAATAAACTTAGCGGCAAAATGAAAGTCGAGGTCGAGTATAAAAAGTATAGCACCCGACCTAAAGGTGAAATTCTGGATCAGACGCCAAAACCGGAAACCCCTGCTGAAGAAGGAGCAACGATTAAAGTTGTCATAAGCGCAGGGCCCGATTCTATCACCGTGCCAAATGTGTCGGGCTGGAATTATGAGCAGGCAAAATTGTATCTTGAAGCTCTGGGCTTTAGAGTTGAAATAATGAGAATAGTATCCGACACTTTTGATATTGATATCGTTGAAAGCGTTCAAGAAGCCGGCCAGCAACTTGAGGAAGGCAGCACCGTGAACCTTCGTGTAAGCGAGACTAAACTAACAACCACGACATCCGAACGAGACGGCTGGTGGTGGTAAAAGGCGGACTTTGCAATAATGCTGCCCCATAACTTACTGTGAATACAAGCTGTGTTCACGGTATAAGGGGCAGCTTTTAATACTCCTATCAAATTAAAAGATTGTATAAGTTATCTTGCATTAATACTGATTCTCATTAAAAACATAGAATACTTCCCGGACTTTTTCCGTTTAGCTACGTTGTCGTCGGTCGGCAGGCGACAGCCTTCCTCCCTTCCCCGCCCTGCGAAGCAAAAAAATCCCTGTAAAGCTATTTCTATATTTTTAACAATAAACCG
>DHNF01000083.1:9365-9599 GCA_002409375.1 Ruminococcaceae bacterium UBA5423 | reverse complement strand
GTTGTTTCACAGTTTGTTGACTTTATCGGCAATATAATTACGGAAATCCGCTCATTTTAAAAGACGATCCCATTTAAAGGAGGGATTTACATGAGAAAAGTTCGGCTTGCATGTGTATTAGCTCTGAGTGTATTTGCAGTTGGAACAATTAGCTCGTTTGCGATGCCTGATACAACACAAAAGTCTTTAACAGATAATGCAGTTTTATTGCAATCCCAAACGGGTTATCAAAAA
>DHNF01000083.1:1991-9238 GCA_002409375.1 Ruminococcaceae bacterium UBA5423 | reverse complement strand
TCCGATCTATCCCAAACGGGTTATCAAAAAGTCGCCGAAAACAGCAGGTTTATTTTATCGGCGGATACTGAAAACGGTTATGTTTCTTTATTAGATAAACAGGGTGTAATTTGGAACAGTCTTCCTGAGGGCTATCAACAAGACGAGAACGCACAAAATATTACAAGAATGGCAATGGAGTCAATTTTACAAATTTCTTATACCGACAAGCTTCGCAATATCAAGCAATTAAACGGTAAAACGGCGTCGGTAAAAAAAGGCGGGCTTAAATGCAGCACAATTAAGAACGGTATAAGAATGACATTTCAGTTCGAAAAAGAGGGCTTCACAATTCCTGTTGATTTAGCTCTTGGCAATCAATTTTTGGATGTTTCTATTGCTGTATCGGAAATAACCGAAACAATAGATGATTACCGGCTTGCGACAATCTCTTTGCTGCCATATTTTGGGGCGGCAGACAACAACGCAAACGGCTATTTATTTGTTCCTGACGGCTGCGGCGCTTTAATAGAGCTTAACCGCCACGACCAATATGTTGAAGACTACAGCCAATATGTTTATGGGCGCGAGTTGTCGACAACAAAGGTTAATGCAGAGGCTTTGACTCAAAGGGTGAGCTTGCCTGTTTTTGGACTTAAAAATGGCAATAGTGCGATGATGGGTATTATCACTGATGGAGCAGGACGAGCAATAATCAATGCGTCTGTCAACAAAAAGCGATGCAGTTATAGTAACATTTATACTCAGTTTATCTACCGTGATTCGGATATGGTCACTATTGAACAAAAAGGGCAGACGATACGAGTTATTGAGAAAAACCCGCCCAAACCAGATGGTTATAAAGTGCGTTACTACTTTTTTAATGGGGACAAAGCAAATTATGTGGGTATGGCTCATAAATTTGGCGAATGGTTAATGTCTGATTATAAGTCAGAAAAGCAAAACCACTCTCCGTTGTATGTTGAGTTAACAGGCGGTGTAATGGTTCAAGATAATTTCTTGGGATTTCCCATGGATCGAGTGGCACCACTGACTACATATAAAGATGTAGAGGA
This sequence comes from Ruminococcaceae bacterium UBA5423, assembly GCA_002409375.1. GTDB lineage: Bacteria > Bacillota > Clostridia > Oscillospirales > Acutalibacteraceae > Avimonas. The sequence goes on along the minus strand of DHNF01000083.1, from coordinate 8,183 downwards.
AATAACAAATCAGCTTTCCAAAATGGGAGTGGATAATTTAATTATTTATTTAAAGCATTGGCAAAAGGGGGCGACAGATGCCCCGATACCCATTTCGGTTGCACCAGAAGCCCGTCTTGGCGGCAAAAACGATTTTAAATCAATGCTTAAAACACTCGACAATTTGGCTGCACAGGCTTACCTCGATTTCAACCTTACCGACATTGTGAAAAGCAGGTTAGGTTACAGCAAGCGTTCAGATGCTGTAATGTCGATTCAAAATAGCCCGGCTGTTCAATACACATACCATATAAATACGCTAAAAGCAAAGTTTACTCAGCCGTCCTTTCTGCTTAACCTTAAAAAAGCATTAAAGGCCGCTAAAAAAATCGCAGACTCGGCTAAACCTTACAATTTCGCAGGCGCGGCCGCCAGCACTTTAGGAAACAAGCTTTATTCAGATTTCAGTGAAAAAACGGTGAAGCGTGATGTATCTGATAAGGAAAATGCAAAGATATTAGAGATTATGCAAAATATCAAGGGTAGACAACTATTATCACAGCCAAATTCTTATGCATTGCCATTTGCAAACATTGCAGTTGATACCCCAATATTTTCAAGCAATTTTTTAACGCAGACTTATGAAGTACCCTTTTACCAAATTGCCATGCATGAGTACATGCCTATGAGTACGCCCGATATAAACACTTTAAGTGATCCGGCTATTGGAGTTCTTAAGGCTATAGAGGCAGGCATCGGATTAAAATACATTTTTACGATGAACACAAACCAGCGTGTCGCACAATCAGCGTACAGCACTTTAAACGGTCCTCTATTCAAAGAGGGGGGACAAAAGGCAGCCGACACATGGAAAACAGTTGAAGAGTTACTTGAAAAAGTTGCCGGCAAAAAAGTAATATCCCACACAATCATTGATAAAACGGTTCGTGAAACGGTTTTTGATGGCGGTATAAGTGTTTTGGTAAATTTTGGTGACACCGATTACAACAATAACGGGTTGAATATTAAAGCCAAAGCATTTACATTTTTAAATTTTTAATAGAAATACATGGTTGACGCAAGGAGGTGATTTAATTATGAAAATAAAATTTTTCAGAAACATATCCGGCATTGACATGCATTCCCGCACACAGGTTAAGCGTGCAATATGGGGGTTAGCTTTTGTTTTACCATGGATAATAGGAACCTTGTATTTCTTTTTATACCCAATGATACAATCGGTTATTTATGCTTTTTGCAAAGTGAATTTGACAACCAAGGGCGACATGTTTGTTCCGGTGGGGTTTGATAATTTTCGTTATTTATTTACTCAGGACCCGCACTTTATTACCAACCTTACAAAGTCCATAGGCAATGTTGTTTATCAGGTAGTAATTATAATGATTTTCAGCCTTTTAATTGCAATCCTGCTTAGGGACAAGTTTGTAGGAAGAACACTGGTTCGGGCTATATTCTTTTTCCCATTTATTATTTCATCCGGTGTTGTTATCACTATCTTACAAGAGCAGGTTTTAATGACGGCAGGGACTATTTCTCAGCAACAACAGGCTTATATGTTTGCAGCTCCATCATTTGATTATTTTATTGAACAACTCAGTATCCCCGAATCTGTTACAAATTTGGTTAAGACAGTTTCAATGAGCTTTTTCAATGTCATATGGAAGTCGGGTGTACAGATAATTTTGCTTCTTACCGCAGTCAACCATATACCTTCAAGCTCATATGAGGCGGCAGACATTGAGGGCGCAGCCGCATGGGAAAAGCTTTGGAAAATAACATTTCCCATCATTTCTCCTACTATCCTTGTCGTGCTGATATACTCAATTATTGATTCATTTACCGATTACGGTAACACAATAATGCGAATGATAAGTAACTTTTTTGAACTGGGACAATACGAATACAGTGCAACAATCGGAATAGTTTATTTTGTCATTATCCTGGCATTAGTAGGAGCGGTAAATTTAATTGTCGGCCGCAAAATCCATTACGCCGTATAAATATGAAGAAATTAAAACTGAAAGGATCGAAAATTTATGATTCAAAAAGGCAACACAAAAATTAAATTCAGGATGGCAGTAATAGTAGCAATAATGTTCGCACTATCTATATTTGCCTTAATTCCGGTCAGTGCAGAAACTGCACACAAGACAGTTACTATCACCACAAACAGTGACATAAATCCATTTATTCGTGTTGGACTACATAACCGCCTGTTTTCATCAGGAGGACCATTTACTATTCGTTGTGAAGTGAACGTTTCACAATTCACAAAAACAGCAATTGACGGGAATGTATTTTACAATATTGTGGATGGCAGGGACTCGAGCCAGCCAACCGTTTGGGTGAACCACTTTGCTAAAAAGACTAACGGCTGGATCGAAATGAAAGATTATGATGACAATTACATTAAATTTAATAACATAGACAAGGTCATGATAAGCGGTGTGTTTGAACCCTTTGGGCTTTTCCAGATGGGAACATACAAAGCAAAGGCTGTCGTTTCATTTCGCAATTTCCGAATTTTAAACGCTGCAGGCAAAGTGGTTTATTCCTGGGATACCGATCCGGGATTTGAAGATTTAACCAACCTTAAAGATTTTGAGGGGGACACAGCGTTTGCCTTGACATTTGGAGATGGCTCGGCGATATTTGATGTTTCTGACAGCGGCGGTTCGTCACCCACAAAAGCGACTACTACGACCACAGAAGATTTCTATGTCACACAAACAACTACATCAAAGAAAACACAAGGCAAAAAATGGTGTGGAATGGATGACACAGATAGCGAAACAACTGATACTGAACCTACAGATACCGCAGAATTTACAGATCCAACGCAAACCACAGACACAACGGATGCTACAAGTGCCGTCGGCACGACTCAACCGACCTCAAGTACAGGTGGAAAAGGAGGGAATGGACTACTTATCGGCTTGATAATAGGAGGAGTTGTAATCGTAGGCGGTGGCGCGGCATTCCTTATTCTGTTAAAAATGAATAAACTGCCGTGGTTAAAAAAATAAGTTTAAAAGGAGTGTAGTTTAATGAAAACAGTGACCAAAAAAATGATGTCGATTTTGTTGGCAGTTATGATGCTTGCATGCTTTATGCCCATAGCTGCAATGGCACAAGACGCGTATACCCCAAATCGTTCAATAACCATTCAGAATGTTAGCGGTGAACAACCTATCATTCAGATGGGAATGGTGCCGTTTAATTTGGGCGAAAACGGCGGTCCCTACCATGTGTTCGGCAAAGTAAAAATTGAGAACTTTGAAAAAATCGATGATTCAAAAGAAGCTCATGCAGCAATTATTGTATATTACGGTAATAGCGGCACAAGTGCAGAAAAAGAAGTGCTCTTGCGTGAGTGGAAAGCAGACACTGACGGCTGGCAGGACATGGTTAGTGATGACGGAAAGCATATCGAGCTTGAGGATTTTGAGGATTACGGAGACGCAATTTTGCGCTTTACAATGCAAAACGCAAAAGGCGACTTTACCATTGCCGATATGATAATAGCAGACAATAAGGACGAAATCGTTTATTCGCTTGCTAATGATCCCGAATTTACCGGCATCACAAGCTACTGGTCAAGGCTTGGAGTTAACCACTTGTGGACACCGCATTATATTGACAATGTAAATTCATTTGTTAAAGTCGAATCCAATATCAACTATGATTACACCCCAAACAATGTACTTAATCTTAGCATTCCTGCTAATGGCGAAGGAGTAGAGCCGATAGTTAACGCTTATGTTAACCCGAACTTTGCCTCTCAGCTCCCGGCCGAGAATGCACCGTACACCTTATATGGCATGGTAAAAATCGAGAACTTTGCACCTAACACTCTTGAAGGCTACAGCGATTTCAGCAATTTGGCAAGGTTCTTTACCGGTCATGATATGGGACGTGTATACACTGGAAATACCGACGGATGGGTACCCCTGCTAACACCTGAAGGTAAACCTTATGTATTGAAAACAGGCACAGAAAATGTGGCAGAAAAGCTGATGGATTTCTGGCAGCTGTTTGGAAGCTGGGGCGCGGTAGGCGATTTTCATCTGGCCGACTTTACTATTGTTGACAAAGATGGCAATGTTGCTTATAGCTTTGCAGATGATGCCGAGCTGATAGAGCAGGAATATAATCCCGGAACAGGCATGAGCTTTTTAAACCTTTGGTATGGTTTTAACGGAGGAAGTGCCGGAAAATATGTATATACAAAAAATGATACACCGGTAACACACGAAACAGAAGAATATTTGCTTAAAACAGTTAATGAGACATACACTCCGTATACCGAGCCTACAGAGCCAACAGACGAGACTGACGACACCTCCGCAACACAAGATGGTACGACAACATCGAAACAGCAAGACAATGTTAAAACAGGCGTTGGTATGCACCCGGCAGTATTTGCTTATTTCGGTATCGCACTGCTTGCAGTAATAGGTATATCTCAGTTTAAAAGAAAGTCGATTAAACAATAGATTAGTCTAAAGGAAAGTATAGACAAGCAATAACCGATATATCCGGCTCCTGAAGACTGCTGGTGCGGTCTTCAGGAACTCCCGGATACCGTTTACGAGTATAAAGGAAGATTATCTATGAGATTATTAAACAGGCGGATGCAAGGCGGTTCTGACAGTGTTAGAGCAGGTGTTGCCTCTGTTGCAAAAAAGTTAATTAAAGCTGTGTTTTTAATCGGCATGTGTTATGTCATGCTGTATCCGCTTTTGTTTATTTTTTCCTCCGGATTTATGACAATTGATGATATGTATAATCCCTCGGTTGTCTGGCTTCCCCGCTCGTTTAGCACTCAGGCGCTAAACGCGGCATTATCTCTTCTTAAATATTCAGATTCAATAATTAAAACAGTTTTGATTACACTGCCAAGCTCGTGCTTGCAGATTGTTACCGTGCTTCTTGCGGGTTACGGCTTTGCACGCTTTAAATTCTGGGGTCGAAACTTATTCTTTGGGCTACTTGTGTTTTCAATAATTGTCCCCGTGCAGTCATATATAATACCGCTTTATGTCAATATGAAAAACTTTGATTTTTTCTGGTTAGGATCTTTGGTTGGGATTTTTACCAAATCCCCGATTACTACAAATCTTTTAAATACTGAGCATCTGTTTTATTTGCAGGCATTGTTCGGAGCCGGGATACGATCCGGACTGTGCATATTTATAATTCGTCAGTTTTATCGCAACATGCCGTTGGAGCTTGAAGAAGCTGCCATGATTGACGGTTGTGGCCCTTTAAAAACTTTTATTCGAGTAATGATTCCAAATACACTGCCTTTGATAGCTACCATTTTTCTATTTTCTATAGTGTGGTATTGGAATGATTATTATCTGTCATCAATGTTTTACAATACCGAATTTCCACTGTCGGTCAACCTAACAATGCTTAGAACAATGCTGGTAACATTAAGTCAGCAGTTGGGTGGCGTTTCGGGAATGGCCGGTCAGGAACTGATTTTAATGCGCGAACCAATATTAGCTTGCGGATGTCTGATTACAATTGTTCCTCTGGTTATTTTATATGTTTTTGTTCAGAGATACTTTACTGAAGGCGTGGAACGCAGCGGTATTGTTGGTTAATTTGAAAAAAATTGCACTTTATGATAAATGAAAAATTTTTAAGGAGTCTGATTTTATGAAAAAATTATTATACCGACTCGGCACAATTATCGTTACGGTATTGCTGACGCTGGCTGTGGCAGCTTGCGGGGATAATGGCGGTACTTCCGGCAGTGATGTTACCGGAGGCGACAAAGCCGCGAACCTTGCAGCCGAAAAGGGCAAAAAACTCACCTTTATGCTGCCGGCTCACAATTATGATGATATGAGCAAATGGGAAAATGTCGCTTTGCATGCGTTTAAAGACCAATATTCTGATATTAGTGTTGATTTTGTGACAGCAAGCATTGAAAACTGGATGACAAAGCTGCTTACAAGCGCAGCCAGCGGCGAACCTATTGATGTTTTTCAGGACAGCGCAAATAACAACCCTATGTATGCACTACAAGGCATTAATCAGCCGCTGCAAAAATATATCGACATGGATAACCCAAATTTGCATATCACTACCATGGATAAAGTCTTTAAATATAACGGTAACTATCATGTTGCAATAGCCGGCCCGAGCGTTTGTGTGATTTATTATAATAAAGAAATTTTT
>DHNF01000083.1:414-1847 GCA_002409375.1 Ruminococcaceae bacterium UBA5423 | reverse complement strand
TTTATTATAATAAAGAAATTTTTGAAAACGAAGGCATTGATGATCCGTTAGAATTATATAACAACGGTGAATGGAACTTTGACAATCTTATGAGAATAGCAAAGGAACTTACCTATAACAATAACTCAGGACAAAGATGGGGACTTGCATGCAATTATCCCTATATATTCTTTGGAGCTAACGCAACATCAATGGTAAAGCTTGATGACAACTATAAATATAAGCTGAATATTACAGATACCAATCTTGCGTATTCACTTGGCATAATACAGGATGCATGGCACACAAGCAAGTGGCAGGGATGGAATGGTGACCCGTGGTCTACATTTTATACCGGATCTGCGGCAATGCTGGCTGACTATCAGTGGGTAGAAGCCAATATACTGCAAGCGCAGGAATACGGTATGTGTGATTTTGAATACGGTGTAGTGCCTATGGCAAGCGGACCTAATAACCCAGATAATCTTGCACCGATGACTGCATTCGGTTACGCAATGGGTAACGGAAGTGACACTCCTTATCATTCCGGTTTGCTGATTGATGCGATGATTAACGCAGAAGCGGCTAACAATGCAAAGCTTAGTGAGAAAGTTCCTGAAGAACACAAAAACATTTATGCTGAACTGGCTGAAAGACCATTTTGTATTAACAGTTACGATTCTGCAGTTGGCGGGGCATTTGAGATTTGTCAGGAAATTGGATTGGGACAGAGTATAGCCCAGGCTATAGCTGAATACACACCAATATATCAGCAAAAAGTAGAAAAAGCCAACAGCGCTATCAATTTTAGTGAGGTAACCGACACAACAACCAGCACTACAGAATAAAAATTGCAACCCGGCTGTTTTTACAAATTGGACAGTAAAGGAGATTAGTATGAAAAAAATAAGTAAAACCCTGCTGAAATTACTTATTGCAGCAATAGTGTTGCAATCATTGGCTGCGTGCGCAAAGCCAGTGGATAATGACAGCAGCGCAAGCTCGTCGTCATCTGTCATTACCTCTAATACAAGTAATAGTGGCACTGAAACCGAAAATAGCTCGCAAAACAGCAGCAGCAGTAATTCAATGGGCGGCTCAAAAGAAACTAAGCAAAACCCCACCACTAAGCCTAATCAAACAGATTTTATAATTGCAGAAAACGGACAGGCAAAAGCTACAATAATAATACCAAAATCACCATCTGGGCTTGTGAAGGCAGCAGCCGAAGATCTTTTGGTTCATTTAAGAAAAATCACCAAAGCCTCGATAATGATAGGTTTTGACGACATGGATTTGAGCGACGGAAACTACATTTTGGTAGGACCCACTGCTCAGACAAAAAAGCTGGGGATAAAACAGCCCAAAAGATATCCCGGTAACGAACAGGTAATATTAAAGAGAATTAGAAATTATATTGTTTTGATAGGAAACGATGATGGTGAATTCAGAGG